>JAHHJQ010000330.1 GCA_018680005.1 Bacteroidia bacterium
GTTGGAATCAATGCTCAGGCTAAAGAGTACCTGAAATCTTATCTTGAATTCATCTTCGATATCAGAGACAAATACTTTGGCAATGCCAGAACCGTAAGACAGATTGTCGACGAGGCAATAAAGAATATGAACCTGAGATTGGCTGACATTCCAAAGAAAGAAAGAACTAAATCCGTTGTTAATACACTTACCTTGGCGGATGTCGAACAATTCAAAAAGGATAAGGAAGAAGGAATTTTTGCCAAAAAACAAATTGGTTTCAGATCTAAGCGATAGGATATACATATCCGCTTTATATTGTGGATTTCATTTCTATTTTTGCGTCCTGATTAATCATTTCGCTAGACGCCCTTTCATATGCAGTTATTAGATGGAAAAGTAGTATCAAGACATGTCAAGAATGATCTCAAGGATAAAGTTGAAAAACGACTGGCTAAAGGTCTTCCTGCGCCGCATCTCGTTGCAGTCTTGGTAGGTGACGACCCGGCTAGTGCATCATATGTTCGAAGCAAGGTTCGCTCATGTGATCAAGTTGGATTCAAATCTACCTTAATCAGAAAGGCAGATACGATTTCTCAAGAAGAACTAATTGCAATAGTTGAAGAACTAAATGCAGACAATGATGTAGATGGATTTATTGTACAGCTCCCTCTACCTAATCATATTGATGATCAGTCGATTACATTGGCTATTGATCCTCGCAAAGATGTAGATGGTTTTCATCCGGTTAACTTTGGTAGGATGGCTCAGGGATTACCTGCATACATTCCGGCTACACCGCTGGGAATACTTAAGATGCTGGAGTATTACAAGGTTGAAACAAATGGTAGAAATTGTGTGGTGGTGGGAAGAAGCAATATTGTCGGAACGCCCATGAGTATTTTGTTGTCTCGAAAAGCCAATCCTGGTAATTGTACAGTTACATTGACACATTCAAGGACCAAAGACATAAAAGCAGAACTCCTCCGTGCGGATATTATCATAGCGGCAATTGGGATTCCACATTTCGTCAAAGAAGATATGGTGAAGGAAGGGGCTGTGGTCATCGATGTGGGCATTAATCGTGTTGAAGATGCTTCACGAGAACGCGGCTATCGTCTTGTTGGTGATGTGGATTTTGATAATGTAGCACCAAAAACAAGCTATATTACCCCTGTACCTGGAGGTGTCGGGCTTATGACAGTTGCATCACTCATGCTCAATACATACTATTCCGCTGAACAATCCATTTATCAGAAAGGCTAAAATGTACCACATATTCGAAATCCAAGCAAAAGATTCGATGGTGGATATACTACTGGCATTGATAGGAGCTAGAATTGATATTGAAGGTGTGTCTTATCATGATGACGGCTTTTCATTTTATATTCCTGAATCAATAGAACCAGACACTGTCAAAGCTCATCTTAACGATATTGGCAATCAGTTTGAATTCTCTTATTCAATAGATGAACTGGAGGATAAGAATTGGAATCTGGAATGGGAATCATCCTTTAATCCTGTTGAAGTGCATCAATTCTGCAGGGTCAGAGCACCATTTCATGAACCATCCAAGTCTTTCCAACATGATCTGATCATTCATCCGGGGATGGCTTTCGGTACAGGTCACCATGAAACTACCTGGATGATGATTAATGCCATGAAATTTCATGATTTACAGGACAAAAATGTATTGGATGCAGGATGTGGAACCGGGGTCCTGGCCATTCTTGCATCGAGGGAAGGTGCCAAGAAAATAGATGCTTTTGATTATGACGTTCATTCTGTCGAAAGCACTACACAAAATATGCAATTGAATGATTGTGAAAATATCAATGTTGTCCAGTCTGAAGCCTTAGAATTTCAAGGTGGACCATATGATTTGATTTTAGCGAATATCAACAGGAATGTCATCCTCTCAGTATTTCCCAAACTTGTGGAAATATTAGCATATAAGGGAATGATAATTGTGTCAGGTTACTTGGTTGACGACATTGAATTAATTGAGCAAGCTGCGAAGCAGGAAAACCTTAAACTGCTTTATACTCAGAAAAGGGGAGACTGGGTTTGTCAGACTTTCAATTGAAGCCAATTTTTTGCGTCTTCACCCGTTCCAATTATACCTTGATACTAACTTACGATGACAAGAATAATACTATCTATTGCGCTAATCTGCGCATGTTCATTTGTTTCACTTGGACAAAGTGACTTCACAACAATGATTGCCGAATTATCCCAATTGGTAAAAGACAAAGGAGATGATGAAATTTCTGATGTCTGGGAAACAATCAGACCCAGAATAAATTCACTTTCCGAGGAGCAAAAAATTGAACTCAGCAATTTGCTCACGGCAATGAAAACCACACGTCTTTCACTCAACCCATACTATAAGGCATTTTTCAATGCCTACCAAGTATCGGGCAATAGTGATATGGGAGAAGAAACATATGATCAATGGATAGTAACACTCCAGAACCTTTTGGGAGAAGGCCAGAATAACAAAGCAAATAGATTTAAATCCTATATGGATTTTTCTGCAGAATATTTCAAGGCAGGATCACTGAGAATATCAAAAGGAGGTACCAATTGGAAATCCCTTTCGTTCCAGAAAGAAATCGGTTTTGAAGAGACCGGGCCTTACTTGGTTTTTGAGGAAGTTGACCTTATGGCATATCAAAAAAAGGATACCATGATGATCAATAAAACCTCAGGAACCTACTATCCACTGGACAATACCTGGAAAGGTAACGGAGGCTTTACATTTTGGGAAGAAGGTGAACAGGGAAAGATAAAGGCTGATTTCAATGAATATGAACTGGATACCAAGAAAGGCATATATGAAGTCAACGATGCCCTCTTGACCTTCGAGAGATTTTTTGATCAAAATACACTTAAAGGATCCTTTCAAGACAAATTAAGTAGTGAGTCCTCAAAATCACACCCCAGATTCAATTCTGAAGGTTATGATTGGGTAATCAACGACTTGGGTAAGAATCTTTCCTTACGAGGAGGTATTGAACTCAAGGGCAATAACCTTTACGTTGTAGGAAATGATGCAAAACGCGCAGCGCTCCAGGCAAGGAATGTATCTGGAGAGGTGAAATTCAGACTTGAATCGGATTCTTATGCAGTGAAAAAAAGTGAAAATATATCTGGAAATGGACTGACTGCAACGCTCTACCTCGGACAGGATTCTATCTATCACCCTTCGGTCAACGTGAATTACAATATTGCTGAAAATACCCTAAGGATATTTAGGGGTGAGACTGCTTTGGATCAAGTTCCGTTTTTTGATTCTTATCATAATTTCAATGTGCAAACCGAAGAAATCAAATGGTATATAAACCAGGATTCACTGGTTTATGGCGAGAAAAAGAAGGGTATAAGTTCGGATATCAAGACACTTTATTTCGAATCACCGGACTATTTTTCGGAGCGAGAATTTGTGCAGATTCAAAGTATATCAAGCGTGAATCCGATAGTAATTCTCAAAATCATGTCTGATAAATCAGGATCCACTACACACGAAGCTTTAGCTGTTGCAAAAAGGATTAATCCAAAGTACAACCTTGGAAGTGTTCAGACATTGTTCTTTGACCTTGTAAGTCGTGGATTTATCAAATATGACAAGAATAAAGAGCTAATCGAAGTGCGGGATAAGGTGTTTCATTATGCCGATGCCAGCAGAAACAGGATAGATTACGACCGGTTAAAGATCACTTCAAGGACTTCAGAGTCAAACGCCATCGTAGACACCAAATCCAACGAGATGACTGTCTCCAATGTAAAAGGTGTAGAACTGAGTTCACAACATCGTGTCGCAATTGTTCCAAATGACAAACGGCTGAAACTTTTGAAAAATCGATCCATGAAAATGGATGGGATAATGTTTGCAGGTCTTTCAAGCTTTGAAGGAAAAGAATTTTTCTACGACTATGACAAGTTCTTAGTTAGAGCTGATTCTATTGACTTCCTGGACTTTTTTGTACCACCAACCGATGGTAGCAAAGAGCCTGTAGGATTGTCAAGTCGACTGGAAAAAGGGAGCGGAACGCTTCTAATTGATGCACCGGGTAACAAGTCAGCTTCAGAACACATTCCACTATTTCCATCTTTCTCAAGTAAGAATCCTTTCTATGTATTTTATGATTCGGCCCAGGATAGTGCTTATGCACGTAGCGGATTCTATTTCGAATTGGATCAATTTGGTTTCAATAATTTGGATAGCTTTTATATCGATGATGTTCAGTTCGACGGGAAACTTTTCAGTCAGGAAATCTTCGAACCCTTTGAAGAAACTATTCAAGTACAGCAGGACTTTTCTCTTGGATTTGTGTCTTCTACAGAAATGACCGGGCGCCCACTTTATCAGTCAAAAGCAAATTTTGTAGGTGATATTGCATTGAACAACCAGGGACTTACAGGAATTGGAAAATTAAACTATCTCCAGGCAGAACTTGAATCAAAAGATATCAGGTTTCTTCCAAAGAATCTGTTTTGTAGCAGCGAATCACTGAGCATAGAAGAGGCATCTACTCCAGTGAGTGTGCCGTCGATGAATGCGGATGGTGTAGATATCGCCTTGCGTCCATATCAGGACTCCATGATAATTCGAAGTCAGGAGAATCCATTTAGGCTATTCAGAGACGAGCAGGCACAATTGGAAGGGACACTTTATATGAGACCGCAGGGATTAAATGGAAGTGGATCACTGGATTGGGATCAGGGTACTTTAGACTCCGAAAGCTTCGAATTCAAAGCTATGTCTGTCTTAGCAGATACTTCCAATTTGTTTATTAAAGCTTCGGGTGGTGAATTGGCATTTGATACGAGGAATGTTAAGAGTGAAATAGATTTTGACAGGCAAAAAGCCTTCTTCAAGGCGAACTCAACCGATATATCCACTACAATGCCTTATAATAAGTACAAGACCAGTATGAACGAATTCGTCTGGGACATTCCGGAGAAGTTGATCACCTTCACTTCAAAGGGAACTGAGAATGCATATTTCCTGTCTACAGATTCAAACCAGGACAGCCTGATTTTTAGTGGGAAGGAGGCCACGTATAATATTGCTGAGAGTACACTCAAAGTCAGTGGAAACGATGAATTGCAAATAGGAGACGCAATAATTATCACTAATGACGGTAAAATTAATATCGAACCTGGTGGACAGATGAAGACGCTTGAAAATGCTACAATTTATGTAGATCAGGTAAACAAGCAACATGTAATTAATGAATCTACAGTGCAAGTGCTTGGTAAAAAGGCATATACTGCTTCTGGATATTATGCGTACAATATCGGTAACAAACAACAACGCGTATTATTAAACAATATCGTGGGCAAAAGATCAGGGAAGGGTCCTGTGAGTGAACAGGTATCTGTCACAAAAGCTTCTGGAGAAATCGGAGAAAACGAAAAGTTCTATATAGACGAAAAAACGATGTTTTCAGGTAGCATGTCATTGAATGGGGATTCCAAGGACCTGGTTTTTAAAGGATTTGCAAAATTGGATGCACCATTGCTTCCAGAAAGATCATGGTTCAGTATTAATAGTAAAGGAGATAAGAAGGATCTATTTATACAGTATGACTCACCAAGGAATAAAGATGGAGCACCTATTAAAACAGGTATTTTCATTAGCAAAGAATCAGCCTTGACATATCCAAGTGTCATGAATCCTTTATACTTCCGAAAGGATAGACCCATTATCGATACGAAAGGACAATTCACTTATGATGAATCCAATGAAACTTTCATTTTTGGTGATTCTCTGAAACTCGTAGGAAAAAGCAGAAAGGGCAATATTCTAAAGTATAACAATGCTACGGCTGAAGTCTTTGCTGAAGGCGTAATGAATATTTGTCCCAAAGTTCAACCGATCATTCCAATGAAGTCTGTTGGTCGAATTTTGACCAAGTTCAAAACCAAAGAAGAGGATCAAAGCTGGTCAGATATTCCTGAACCTGTAGTAAATGCGGAAATAATGACATCATTCAATATCCCTATACCAAAAGCCATGATGGACCAAATGGCAGTTGATTTCAGATCCAGCACCTTCGATGCGACAAAACCAAATTATAGCGGCGACGACTTCTATACTTATGCCGTTTCTGAGTTCGTGAAAAAGGAATCACAATATGAAGATGCACTCAAATATTTGAATGAAAACAATATAGAAATACCAAGGGTTGTTGACAAGTCCTCTTTTATCCTTGGAAAGACGCCAATGAAATGGGATCCTGACTATCAATCTTTTGTGTCTAAACCAGGAAAAATTCCATTGATGAGTATTGATGGTAATCCAATTAATATTATGGTGGAGGCATTTGTTGAATACAAAATGACTACCAACGAAGATGACCGGCTCTATATCTATTTGAAGTCTCCAAGTGGGCTCTTCTACTTCTTTGGTTTTCAAGGCGGTATATTGAATATCACATCTGACAACAATCGGTTCATGACTCCTCTCAATGATATGAAAGACAAAGAAAGAATAGTCGAAATCTCCAAAGAAATGTCATTTGAAATGCAAGGTGTAACCGAAGGCACCGCAAATAAATTTATCCAACGCGCAAAAGCGGCCTGGCAAAATTAAAACTACTACGAAAGTCTACCGTAAAAACAGAGGGCTTTTGGTATGATTTTAGCCTCCGAAATATTAAGAGAATCTTTAATGTGCATAGGATAAATCCTTTCTGCTCAGTGGTTCAAAATCAACTATTTAGAAATAATTGGAAACAATAATATGAACATAACCGCTGCATTTCCAATGCGTTTAATTGCGGTGATTGCTTCAATATTGATTTCTTACAGCACTGTTGAGGCTCAAAACAACTTATCCGTTAGTTACCCAAGCCAATCAGCTGCACCGGATTTCTTAAATATTTGTGGTGATCACGATACAATGATAATTCGGGTTGGTCTCGATGGCATTTCACCAGAGATCAGGCGGAATATCATTGCTGATGTCGACTTCTTTAAAGGAGTCAGATATATGGGTATCTTACCAGCGCTTTCATCTCCCGGAGTTAGCGAGAATACTATCATTGATGAAGGCAGGGTAGAATTTAATGTGCCTGATTTGTCTCCAGCCAGTGAAACCTTTGCTGATGTGGCAGTTCTACTGCAAGCAGATTGTAACTATCTCGACACGATTGCAGCAAATAACACAGCAACGGTAGTTGACATTTGGAACTTTGAATATTTCCTGGGAACAACACCCGGCTTGCAGGAAATAGATTTTACACCCCAATATCGTGATGCTTTTGTCTCGGCAGCTTATCAAATGCAGGTGAATACATCGACTCCTCCCTTAGCGGTAACTGACTGCTTTACAAGAGAAGTTCAGATTGACAATAGTGGCTTATTGGGATACGTAGACACGTTGGAGTATACCAGTACCCAGGGTTCAGGACTATTCGTGTCTCAGGTGCGAGCTAATGGAGTTCCTTTGGCTATAAGTAAAACTGTCAATCTATTTGGCGATACAATTATCACGGCTATTTTAGATGGCACCCATTTTTCATTAAATACTATTGGTGCCGGTGGACCTTTAGCTGATGGAGATGCTCTGTTCGATCCAAATGAAACATTGATTATTAGTGAAGATGTCTGCTTTGTGGATTGTAATGGGTCTATTGCTAGTATTCATAATGTAGGTTGGGGGTGTTATGACCAAATTTGTGCGACAAGTCAAACACAAGACTTTCTTGATGTTGGTGATGGTCAGGCTAATGCAGTTTTTACGGAAACTAATATAGGGTCCTTTGTTGATGTAGGCTATTGCCAAATTGGTCAACGCTCTATGGAGGTTCTCAATGATGGACAGGAATTGGACCCTGGATTTGGAACCATGCAAGATGTGGCTGCTTCAATCGTTCTCGCCAATGGATTTACGCTTTCAAGAAACGGCGTTACCATCACAAATCTATCAATCGCGGGAGTTCCAATTCCTTCACCTTCAACAACGAATAATCTACATAATAATGTCCTTTTTGCAACCGATCCTGATGGTACTGGTGTTGGTCTGGAAGATACCGACGGTGACGGGTATTATGATGACTTACCGGTCGGGAATAGCTTTGCTATGGACTATCAGTTTGAATATGATTGCGCGGTCAATGATTCCATACATTTAGATTCTCAGTGTGGCATCAATGATCTTGGTGTACCTTTTTCAGCAAGAATAGACTATACTAACCAGTGTGATGAACGGTTGATCAGACTGGAGAGTAATTTTTACCGAATCACCCACTCTAACAATCTCGTAGAGTCCTTCTCAGATGTCGACATAAATACAATTGAAGATACTTTTAGAATATCTCTGGAAATTCCTAGAACGGTCTTCAATTTTGAAAAAAATTGTAGTGGTGCCGAGGAATTTATAGCTACGATTCATCTTCCTCCGGGAATTAATCCAGTACTCTCAGAGTCTCATCTTTACTATAATTTCGGAGTCAATTCTTTGCCTATACTGAGTTCGAGTATTTTAAATGATACGCTAACCATTCGTTTTGATGGATCTGGGCTGTCGTTTCTAAATGGAGTTTATGACCTTGATATGGCTTACATTGCTGATTGCAGTGCTAATCCCGGTGGACTAGAATTATATACACAATTGGTATTGTATTGTCCTCCTTGCGATTGTAGTCATGTTTGGTTTTGTGGAGATGTTGAGGGGCCTCAGGTTCATATTTTAAGTCCACCTTGTGCGCCACCTACTTGCCCGCAAGGATTCAAGGCTACTAATTTTGAAGTTAATCGGACAACCTTTGGTTTTCTGGACTCCAATTATACGGTACCGTTTGATCCGGTAAATGCAAATAAGAAAGTCGCTATTTCATGTGATTCTGTCGAAATGGTGGTAACGGCCATCGTTGGAGATTCTCCTATCGTGGATAGCGCATTTGCAAGAATTGTATATTCTAATGTCGATGAATCTGCTTCATTGGCAGAGACTTTCCTATTTGGCAATGGCTTGTTGAGACATACTCGCGGGAGCATTCTCCTAGGAATAGGAGGAGTAGATTCACTAGATGTGGAGGTTTTGGCTGTTGACATGGGTAAAGAACTAATAATTGATCTGAGCAACGCCCTGTCAACTATAGGAAATTCGCTTCAGCCAGGAGATACTCTTGAACTTACATCAAACTTTGCGGTCAACGAAAATGGACCTTTTGGCAATGCATTCAGCCAAGTACCCGACTTGAGGGCTGAGATGTTTTCGGTAATCGATGCTGTCGAATACTCATGTGATAACTTTGGAGAGGTATTTACAATTGCGAAAAGCGAATCTATTGTATCAACCCCAAATAACAATGATTATCCAAGTGGCTGTGAAGATGTTTATCTGGAATATAAGTTGATACCGGTAAACAATCAGTTCAGAGATTACTTTGGGGATGAATTAAGACCATCTCTAAAAGTAGACTCTATTTCGATAGAATTTGACACAGCATTGTTGTTGTCTTACGATGTCTTTTTGCCTGAGTTATCAATTCCTGAACACCCAATTTATGGTAACAACTTTTTCGCAATGCCATCATTTGAAGATTATCCTGATGGTAGGTATGTGGTGCGTTTAGATACGATAAGCAGAGTTCCAGCTCTTAATGATGCCCGAAGTTTTGAGTTCAACTTTAGAATTAGAGTAGTGCCTTCCTGCAGAAGTGAATTTGGCAGTTCCGATGGAAATAACATTTATCAATTTGATCCTACGATATATTACAAGGATCGATATTATGCCCGCTTTATAGGAGATGGTTCATGTTCACCAGAGATTGCAGAAGCTCTGGATAATGATATTCAATATGTCAATCCCCCGATATTATCAATTCTTCCTTTTACAAATCCAAATATTGAATCGACTGGTGATACGATTGAATTCAATTTTCAAGTCTGCAATACTTCATTCGTATCAGATGCAGGATTGAATTGGTTTGCAATTATTGATTCTGCTTCTGTTCTGGACATATACTCGATAGAAGATGTTACAGACTCGTCGAATACAACTGATTTATTACCAGATTCTTTTGGCACTGTAAACAGCCAGTTTGGAATAGGCAATGGACTTCAGAAGGTAAGTGTGGCCAGTACCTTTGATGATAATTGCAATGTGTACCGGGTTAAAGCTCAATTAAATGCCTGTGGCAACTATCAATTTCAAGCACTTAGTGGATGGAATTGTGTGCCATTCGATGACCCAAATTGGACGCCTGATGATGCCGGCAGTTGTGCTGTGGTCAGTATGCAGGCCACCGCGAGGTCAGTTGATGGATTCCTTGATGCGGCTATCTTTTCTGAACCCGTTCCTAATCTGGGTTTATGTGATACGAATGAGGTGACCATTCTTGTGAGGAATACCGGACTTGGGCGCGTCTTTGATATGAATTCCACATTCTATCTTCCAAGTGAAGGCTTGAAGCTAGTCCCTAATTCAATGGAAGTAGCATATCCGTCTTCTGCCGCACTTTTACCAGCAATTGATGATCCGGTATTTATTGGGACAGAACTAAGAGGTGACAAATATGAGTATGCCGATTTTTCAAATCTCAATGCTTTTCTAGACGCGAACGGTCTTGCCGGATTTGATCCATCTGATCCTGGTAGCACCAATAATGAACTACTTATAAAGTTAAGATTCACCACTGATTGTGACTATCTAAGCGGAAGCCAGATTTATTACGACGTATCAGGCCTTCAAGGTTGTGGCGACATGACAAATTTAGAGGCAGGTGAGACTACACCAATCAATCTTTCGTTGCCTTCGGCCGATCCAAATCTAGCTTTCACTTTACGTTTTGATCCAAAAACAGCATTCATATCAAATAGTCTTGGGCAGCTCAATGTGATTATCAACAATATTGGAAGCATTGCTAGTTCTGAATTGGATTCTGTAGAAATAAAACTCCCAAATAACTTTATCTATGAACCAGGAAGTAGCCAAGGAGTGGAGCCCTTGAATTACGATCCTGGAGAACCAGTGATTGTGAATGAAGGGCTAACCAATTCTCTCTCTTGGGCCCTGGCCGATGGAGTTGTCGGCGGGGATAGCATTATTTTTAATTTCAAGGTTGTTAGCCCGACAGTCGATTGTTCAATTGATTCAATTGATGTCATAGCATTTACAAGAGCCAATACTACTGCAATTTGCTCTGCTACAGGATCTCCATGTGATGTTGAAGTAGTAACATCAAGTGCCTTTGGATCTTTAGTTACAGAGATACCTATTTTTGTTACATCATTCAGTCCAAGAGTTGGTAGCGTGTTTTCAAGTTGTAGCGGAGGATCTAGCGAAGAAATAATTC
This sequence comes from Bacteroidia bacterium, assembly GCA_018680005.1. Taxonomy (GTDB): domain Bacteria; phylum Bacteroidota; class Bacteroidia; order Chitinophagales; family Saprospiraceae; genus HDS-20. The sequence continues at coordinate 11,292 of JAHHJQ010000330.1, forward strand.
TCAATGGCTCTTTGATCAATATTGGTAAAGATATACTCGAGCCGATTACAACCCTGTATTACAAAGTGGATTCAGACGGCGATGGTCAGATAAATCCAGCAGATATTTCGATTGCGAGTTATGTCATCCTGGATACTGTCAACATTGGTGACACAATCAATTGGGTAGATACTCTACTTGTCTCATCCACAGATGTTTGCGGACTCTATCTTTATGGAGACACTACTGAGATAAAGGGATGTGACCCTCTTATATTCTTCCTTCCAGTACCGGAACTTCATAATGCTGGCATGGACATAAGTCATTGTAGTGACGACTCACCATTTTTATCTTATAGTCTTGGCGATACTGCCTGTATTATCAATACTGAGATGAGTTATTTATGGCGTTCGCCAATTGGCAATGCCATTGATTTTCTTGATGCTGATAATGTAGCCGCGCCAAATTTCAATTATACTTATGATGGAACGCTGGATACCATCATTTACATTCTCGAGACGACCAGGAGTGGTTGTGTAACTTCCACGGATACCATATTAATAGATCTGAATAGTTGTGTTTGTGCAGATCCCGATATTGTTTCAACAGTAGTAGGGAATAGCAGATGCAACGAGAATATTGGAAGCATTGATTTAATGCTACGGCAAAATGAATCCAATTATAGCTTCAAGTATCATGAAATATTCACGGATTCAATCCGGACTAATGGACCAAACTTGTCCAATGTACCGGCTGGCGCTTATAGAATAAGCATTTCTGACCAGGCGACTTCCACGTGTAGTGACAGTCTCATGGTTGTTGTGGATAATTTTGACGGACCCGATACGGACTATACAGTTATAGATGCCAATTGCTCAAATAATGATGGTATTGTTACCCTAACTCCCGGGGGATTCACTTATCTCTGGGAAGACGGCTTGGAGGCATCTTCAAGAAATGATTTAGCCGCGGGTGATTATTTTGTACGTATAGAAAACCCTGGATTACCAGGATGCTATGGATATGTGCTGATAATAGTTGGGGTTCAAAATGATCTTGAAGCTTCATATACAATCAATAATACAGCGGCTTGTGGTTTGGCAGATGGAAGTGCTACAATAAATGTGATTGGGGGTAGTGGCAGCTATAGTTACAGCTGGAGCAGTGGCGCATCTACAAACAATGCAATTGCTTCAGGAATGATACTTGTCACAGTGGCCGACAATGCTGGGAATGGATGTGAAATAATTGTACCTGTTCTGATGACTAACGATCCATTAGCAGATGTCACAGTAACAGATACAATCCATAATTCATGTTACCAGGATGCTGGTGGTGCACTGGTATACAGTGTAAATTATGATCCTTCACTTTCTGTAAATGTCGACACTACTTTTACTGACGGTATTCGGTTATTTCAAAATGGTGATCTTCCTGCCGGACTTTACTGTATGCAAATCGAAGACAACTTAGGATGTATCTATGGAGGCACATGTTTTGAAGTAAAAGAACCCAATCCATTGATTGCCAGCGTCTCCATTGATCCACCTTGTGTACCAAATCGCCGAATTATTACAAACATTAATGGCGGAACGGAACCTTATAATTTTGATTGGTTAGATGTGCCTGGATCTGCAAATGCCCTGCAGCGTGACAGCATCAGCGCTGGAATTTATGGTTTGATCATTACGGACCAGAACGGATGCAATGATTCGATTTCCTCTATTAATGTAAGTACCTGCAATTCCAATATTCAATACATTATTGATACTGTCTTTTATGATGAGATAGTCAATTATTGCTTTGACAGCACGGACATTAGCATTACGGGACCATTAGATACTATAATCAATTATTGCGAACCCTCTTCCAATGGAAATGTGAATTTCACCATAGATAATTCGATGGGATGTCTTATGTACGAAGGTGTAGCTGTAGGTAGAGACACCGCCTGCATAATGCTCTGTAACATGGCAATGGAGTGCGACACAATGTTCTTCCTCATCGATGTCTTTTATAGTGAAACTGTATATGATACTATTGTTAGGGGAACCGACACTGCTTCATTTACTCTAAATACGGA
>JAHHJQ010000370.1 GCA_018680005.1 Bacteroidia bacterium
CTTGCTTACCCTGCATTTTGATGTACAATCGTTGATTTTCATCAGGGTGATAGGACTTACCCATATACAGGTAGTCAACTTCTTCACCACAATGCGAATAGGTGTTGTGACAAAGGATCCCTAAAGAAGAATCACTTTCTTCAGCCGACAGCACTACTGCTCCCGCACCATCACCAAAAAGCATCGAGTTCATATCATGAGGATCTATGATACGTGAAAGGACTTCGACACCGATCACCAGGACATGTTTGGCTTCACCACATTGGATCATGCGATGCGCCTGTATCAGTCCTTCTATCCAACCGGGACATCCAAAAAGCAGGTCTGAAGCTACACATCTATGGTTTTGAATGCCAAGTTCTTTCTTAATTTGAGCAGCAAGATTGGGAATCAGCACCGGCATGTGATGGTCATGGGTGATGTTACCGATGTTGTGCGCTGCAATGAGACCATCGATCTGTTCTTTGTCAATTCCAGCAAAATCGATTGCCTTCTGAGCAGCGTGCGCCGAAATGGTTGTCGCATTCTGTTCAGGGCTGACATAACGCCTTTCGCGGATTCCAGAGATATCCTCAACTTTCTTAACGATCTCCTCTTTGCTTTTGGCAATCGCATTGCCTGCCGAATCATAGAATTCGTTTCGAATAAATTCTTCGTTTGGAACGACCAGGTCTGGTAAATGGCTACCAGTACCGGTGATTACTGATTGCATTCTTTTTCGCATTCGCCAAAGTTACGCAAGTTTTAAGGCGCATTGACAATTTCCTAGGTTCCGCTAGCAACTGAAATCATATTCCTCACGGGACCAACTGTCAAATATGCCTTACCTTCGCAAACTTAAGTTCAATTTGAAGGTTTAGTAAATTCGAGAATGCCATCTAAAGAAACACAGCCTAAAAAACCCAAACTTTCCAAGGAGTCTATTAAAGAGGCTATGGCAATCTTCGCGTATATCCGCCCTTATAGATGGCATCTGATTGCGGGCACAATTCTATTGAGTCTTTCTAGTCTGGTTTTTATGATCATGCCAAAGGTCGCAGGCATGATGGTCGATGTGGCACAAGGCGCGAATACACAGTTTTCTCTGGATCAGATTGGCAAGTTTTTGATCATCGTTTTGATTCTCCAGGGTTTTGTTTCCTATGCACGTATTGTTCTTTTTTCATATGTGAGCGAAAAAGGAGTTTCTGCTGTAAGACTGGCGCTTTATGATAAGCTGATCACTTTGCCGGTTACATTTTTTGAAAAAAATAAGACGGGTGAATTGGTAAGCCGTGTATCAACCGATGTCGATAGATTGTACAATGCTTTCTCAGTAATCATTGCCGAGTTCTTGAGACAGGTTATCATTTTGATAGCCGGGGTAGTATTTATCGCTTATACGACATGGCAACTGGGAGCGATTATGCTGGCTACTTTTCCTTTCATCGTGATAGCTGCTTACTTTTTTGGAAAATATATCCGCCGTTTTTCGAAAAAACGTCAGGCTGTCCTTGCCGAGAGCAACACCATCATGAGTGAATCCTCCTATAACATTCATACCGTTAAGTCTTTTACGAATGAATGGTTTGAATCGAATCGATACAAATCTGCTATTTTGGATTATATCGTTGTCGCTATGAAATTTGCCAAGGTGCGTGGAACCTTTGCTGCATTCATCGTGACTATATTGAGTGGTGGCATATTCTTTATCATTTGGCAAGGGGCTAAAATGCTGCAAAGCGGTATACTCACAGCGGGAGATCTCGTTGCCTTTGTGTCTTATACGGCCATCATCGGAGTTGCCATCGCAGGTTTGGGTAATTTCTATACTGAAATCCTGGGAGCTCTCGGAGCCACAGAAAGAATCCGTGAAATCTTGAAATCTGATGGTGAAATGGAGCTTCGCGTATATGAAGACGCTAAGGTTAGACTTCAAGGTGATGTCCAATTTAAAAATGTCAATTTTGTCTATCCTTCAAGACAGGATATGACCGTATTGGAAGACTTTTCCTTGCATATTCATCCGGGTGAGAAGGTTGCCCTGGTTGGTGCCAGTGGGGCAGGGAAATCTACTATAATGCAAATCCTTTTGAGATTCTATAATATTCAAGGAGGCGAAATCCTTCTGGATGGTACCAAACATGCGGACATTGAGTTGTCGGACTATAGAAAGAACTTTGCTCTCGTACCTCAGGAAGTGTTGTTGTTTGGTGGAACCATCAAGGAGAACATCCTCTATGGTCGACCTAATGCCACAGAGGAAGAGGTAATTGAAGCAGCAAAAAAATCTAACAGCTGGGAGTTTATCAGCAAATTTCCGGATGGGCTGGAAACGATCGTTGGAGAAAGAGGTATCAAACTATCCGGAGGGCAGAGACAAAGAATCGCAATTGCTCGTGCGATTCTTAAAGATCCGGCAATCTTATTACTCGACGAAGCTACTTCAGCACTGGATGCTGAGTCTGAGCTCGTAGTCCAGGACGCTCTCAATGAATTGATGAAAGGTAGAACCTCTATCATTATAGCGCATCGTCTGGCAACCATCCGTGAAGTTGACAGAATCTACGTCATGGACAATGGAAAAGTCATTGAATCAGGATCGCACGAAGAGCTTTCACGTATCAATGAAGGTGCATATAGCAACTTGGCGAAACTTCAGTTCGAATTGTCGTAATGAATGCGCTATCTTTCCGTTTCTAGATTATGTCTTCAATAACAAAGATTATTATAGGATTTCTCTCATTCTTTGTAATCATCCTGGCCTATGTCGTAGAAGCTAGGTATTTCAATGGTTACTTGAATTTCGCTTCATTGTTGAGGACAGGAGCACTCTTAGGTGGATTAATTGGAATTGGAGCTGGTATTTACTTTTGGAATCAATCCGATGATGACGACACCAAATTTTCTTTGTTTGCGACAAGTCTTGTATTAGGAGTTGTTCTTGGGCCATTATTAATTTCAATAACAAACAGATGGTTGAATACTCAGGACGAATTGATTGAATTCGAAGTAGTGGATATCTATCCAGTAATGAAATCTGCATTCGGAATTCTCAAAGACGAAGAATTCAGAGCTGATGGGCATGAACTCACAATTGAAAATGAAGAAGGTCAATACCAAATAGAAATTGGGTCGGATCTTTCTAAATATCAGATCGATGACGATTCTATCTTCCTAAAAGTCAAAAAAGGGTTCTGGGGATATCGATATATTGCTCCTGTTCATGAAATAAAACCCGAAGAAAGAGAAGCAGCCATCAGCTAATGGCACATTACAGGGTTCTTTAGCGCTTCCCAGAAATTCAATTCTGTGGGCATTTCAACAACAAAGCCTCTATAAATAAGGAAAACTCCAAAACATAAGGAAACATAAGGCAGTATCTTTTGAAAACGTATTCGCCATCGTTGAGGCATGGCACCGTTACTCAGAGACAATGCTAATAACATAGGGATGGTACCTAGGCCAAAAATGAACATAAAGGCCATGCCCAACAAGAGATTCCCCGTTGCCAGTGCTCCTGCAAGTGCCAGATATACCAATCCACATGGAAGAAGCCCGTTGGCCAACCCAAGCAAAATAGATGGATAGGTGTCCGCTTTTTTCATAATTGCCTGGAGGATGTTTTGGACTTTTTGATAAAAAGTCTTGAAATATGATGATCCTGAGATTTTCTGGTCTAGGTCTATGGAGAAAAGAAAAGATGTGACAAGTATCAAACCCAAGGCTATGGACAATACTTTCTGTAAATCTGCGAGGAATAGAAAACTACCCAATAATCCGAAAAGTAAACCTAATACCGCATAGGTTATCGTTCTGCCAAAATTGTACGAAAGGGATGCTATCAGATTGGAGAATTTAGAATTCTGTTTGCCTTTGCTAAATGCGATCGCCAGAGGCCCACACATACCTACGCAGTGGAGGCTGCCCATAAGTCCCAATGTAAAGGCAATGTACCACATGATCAGATATAGATCTCTTCTTCCTTATAGAAGGCCTTGTCTCCCGATGTCCAATCCACTTTGATTTTCCATCGACCCACCTGCATGAGGTCAGTTCTTATGGTCATCGAACTGTCTTGGATATCTTTTACAAAATCTAACTTTTTGTTAGAAGGCCGATAGAAGTGAATTTTACCAATGATGTTTTTTTCGGTATCAAATTGGAAAACGACTTTTTGATTTTCCCTGTCATACGCAATAGTCAAATGGTCTCCATTGATGGTATTGGCTACTTTATCATATTGCTGCTGATAGGCAAGGTCCTTAGCATAGTAATCATCAACTACCAGGCTATGGTCTATTTTCGTCGACATGACTAGTACCATGATTAGCGTGAGCACAAATACGATGTAAAAAATCGTAATCCCATGTCCCCAATTGAATCCTTTCATTATTTCAAAATTTTATACTATTGAACAGGACCCAGGAAAGAAGTTGTTGTTTCATCAATCAAGGTACCATCTTCTCCTATGACGTTGATCTTGAGTCTTGTTTTTCTATCCTTAAGTTGTTCTTTAGGAATTTTGATAAAGATAGCTCCTTCCGAAGTTGTTTCACTCAAGGTTTGTGGTTGCTGACCTATTGCTTGAAAGAGTACACCTTCCATATCCTGTATTTCAAATGTGACTTTAACCTCTTCAGTAGTCTTGTTGATCAATTGATAGTTGTATAAGTTACTAATATATCCGTCGTCATTATCCTGATATAACATTCCGGGTGTGCGTAGGAATAGCGTTTCAACTGAAGATCTGGATGCAAAGAGAAAAGATTCAAGTCCTATTAATGCCAACAAAACAATCGAATACGCGATCACCCTTGTATTAAACATGGATTTGCTGCCTTCCTTGATGCCGTTATAGCTATCTATTCGAATCAATCCTTGCGGACGATTCACCTTGGTCATTACCTCGTCGCATGCGTCCATACATGCTGTACAATTCACACATTCCAATTGTGTTCCATTGCGAATATCTATTCCGGTAGGACATACCTTTACACATAAACCACAATCCACACAATCACCTTTTGGAGTTTCTTCTGGCGCTGCTTTCTTGCGAATTTTTCCCCGAGGCTCTCCTCGCACAAAATCATAGGCCACTGCCAAAGAGTTTTCGTCTAGCATCACGCCCTGTAGACGACCATATGGACATATAGTAGTACACACCTGCTCTCGCAATATTGAGAATACGCCATAAAACACAATGGTAAATATCACCATTGCGACAAAGCCTTTCCAATGCTGTCCAATAGGTTCTGATATGATGCGCCATACTTCATCAACGCCAATAATATAAGATAGAAAGGTGTGGGCAATGAGAACGGAAATCAGAATGAATAAAGCGTGTTTGGCTCCTTTCTTTAGTATTTTCTGTTCATTCCAAGGTGCCTTGTTTAACCTTTTTTGAGCATTGGCATCTCCTTCTATCCAATATTCGATCCGTCTGAATACCATCTCCATGAAAATGGTCTGCGGACAGACCCATCCGCAAAACAAGCGGCCATACACAACAGTAAAGAGGACTATAAAAAGGATCGAAATAAGCATTGCAATCACAAAGAGGTGAAAATCCTGGGGAGAGAAATAGATTCCGAAAAGAATAAACTTAGCCTCTGGAATATTGAAAAGCATGAATGGTTGTCCATTCACCTTAACGAATGGCATACCAAATAGCACGATCAATAGAAAGTAGGAAACCCATTTGCGGTAGTCATAAAATCTACCTTTTGGTTTTTTTGGATAAATCCAGATACGTTTCCCGGATTTGTCAACTGTAGCTAGTTTATCCCGGTAGATATCTCCGACGTCGTCATTATAGCTCATTTGGATTCAATTATGCATCGATCTATCCTTCATCTGTAGGTGTCCCTTCTTCCGGAATATAGATATCACCTTCCGGGGCTTTGCCATTTGGAGGATTCGTTCCTTCCAATGTCAAAATATAGCTGGATACCTTTTGGATGGATTCCGGTTGCAACTGGGATTTCCATGCGATCATACCTTTCTCAGGTACACCGTATTTGACTCTTTTGAAGATATTTTTGATGCCTCCACCGTGCACCCAATATTCATCTGTCATATTGGGTCCGATCCCACCTTCTCCTGCAAAACCATGACAAGTGGCACAATTTAAATCATAGATATCCTTTCCTGCAGCTAAATCAGCTTCATCTGTCAATGCCACTACATTTGTTTCGTCTATGGAGGTAGTTTGACGAGCCAGATAAGCTAATCGTTGTTCTTCTGCGGCTTGCATTTCTGCAACGTATTCTTCTTTCTGGCTCATGCCTAGATCAGAAATGTGGTATATATAAACGTATACCACACCCCAGACTATGGTGAGATTAAACATCCAAACCCACCAAGGGGGTAGACGATTGTCCAATTCACGAATGCCGTCATAATCGTGTCCCAGATCAATATCACCTTCTTGTTCCATAGGTACGAGACTCCAGGCTTTATCATACATCTTTTTGAAAAAGGACTCTCTGGGTGCTTTGGATTCTTTTACTTCAATTCCCCTTTCGATCATCAATTGCTTTTTCTCATGATTGAGCATTTTGCTAATCAAATTGCCAAAGGAAATCATCACTCCAAATAAGGCCGCTCCAGCCATAATCAGGAATATATTTCGAAGAATCCATGTCCATACCGCATCAGCATCACCTGCTGTCTGAGCAGAGGCGATCAACGGAAGACATAGAATTACAACTAGGAATATCGATTTTTTATTAATTATTTCTTTCATCTCTTGGACTATCTTTTTTATTGAATTATTGGATCATCATCAGCCAATGGAAGATCTGATATTCTGTCAATTTCAGCTGAATCCTTTCTTAACGCCAGATACACGCCAATTCCAAATACTATGAAAAAGGTGATCAGAGCGAAAAGCGCCATCCAGTTGATATTTTCAGCTTGTTCCAATATATATTTATACATGATTTCCTTTTTTATCTAAATCAAATTTAGTTGGATGCAGTACCTTCTGGTTTGATATCTGTACCCAATCTCTGTAGATATGCGATTAACGCAACAATTTCTTTCTTGGCAAGATTTTCTTGTTCTACACCTTGAGTTTTCAATTCGTTGGCAATGATATTCGCTTGTTTTTCTAGATCTGCAACCGCTATTTGATCGTATCCTCTGGCATATGG
>JAHHJQ010000377.1 GCA_018680005.1 Bacteroidia bacterium
CCTACGGATACAGGAATAGAAATGAAGAAAACATTATACGTCTACAACAACCAATCCCTACAATTTGAAAAACATCGGTCAAGCACAAGATCTAAACTTGCCAAAATTGCCATCTTATTAGGTTCAATTATCCTTCTTTCTGGGGCTTTTAGCTATGCCAAGCTTCAAATAAATCCTTCCGCTGAGAGCGAATCTCTAATGCGGGAAATGAAGCAGATGGAGTTTCAATACATGGCACTCAATGATCAGGTTATCAAATTGAGTTCAGCATTGGAATCTATTCAAGAAACGGATGCAAATGTTCATCGATTAATGTTCGGAATGGATCCGATCGATGACAATGTGTGGAATGGGGGTGTTGGTGGTCATGATAAGTTTCAGGATTTGACGATGTATAAGAATTCCGGAGAATTGATTCGGAATGCTACCAACAAAGTTGATCTTCTTGCCAGGCAAATGAAATTACAATCTTCTTCATTGGATTCTCTTTTGGCCTTGGCCAAGACCAGAGAAGAGATGTTTGCTTCTATTCCAAGCATCAAACCTATACGAGAAGATAAATTAGCCAGAAAAATAAGGCTGCTTTCTGGGTTTGGAATGAGAATTCATCCCGTTCACAAAACCCCAAAACATCACAATGGACTAGATTTCACAGCGAATACTAATACGCCCATATATGCTACTGGAAATGGTGTCGTAGTTCGCGTAGAAAATAGAAAGACAGGATATGGCAAAAATATAATTGTCAATCATGGATATGGTTACAAGACACTTTATGGCCATATGTCCAAGATTAATGTCAAGGTTGGAGATAAAGTTACCAAAGGCCAGGAAATTGGTCTTGTTGGAAATACCGGTACCTCTACAGCTCCCCATTTGCATTATGAAGTTCATCTTAATGGCAAAGCTGTGGATCCCATCCTGTATTGCATGGACGGACTATCTGCAGAAGAATATCAACAACTTGTTGCAGCGGCATCAAAAGCCAATCAATCATTTGACTAAATCAACCGAATTTTAAGAATATCAAAAAAGGCCAGAGCTTATGCACTGGCCTTTTTTAATTTTACTAAAGATCATTAGTATTCTTTATGAAATCCAATGAAGCATTAGATAAATGTTTGAATTGCGCTCGTAAGATTGATCCGAAAGATCAATATTGTTCCAATTGTGGGCAAAAGAACACCGATGGTAGGGTCAAAATCTATGATCTACTCAAAGATTTCTTTAGTGATCAACTAAGTTTGGATTCAAAATTATTTCGTACTATTTGTGCTCTATTTATACCAGCAAGATTAACAAAAGCGTATTTCCAAGGCAAGCATAAATCATATATAGGCCCGTTGAGATTATTCTTTTTTCTCGCGATCGCAGCTATTGGGCTTGCCATGGCATATGCACCAAAAAATTCTGCTCTTAAGAGTGATACGGCAATCTTTGAAACAAGATTTCTTGAACAGCGACAAATGATTACCTCATTAATAGACTCCATTGAAGTCCTTAAGGCTCTATACACCTATGATACTAACAAAGTCCAATTATTAGATTCACTGGAATCGATGTTTGTAACTGGAAAGGAATCAATATTGATTGATTCCTTTCCAGTCAATCTAATTGCTTTTAGCATTACGGATGTCGAGGGTACTATTATTGAAAAAGACTCCTCATCGATAATGGTTGCTGTGGATGATCTTATAGAAATGCCATCCAAACAACTTTTCGAACTGTATAATATTGAAGGATTCAGGAGACAAATACTATTCAGCCAATTGCGAAAGACCTTATTGGATGGGAACAATTTTAATACTTTCCTGGTAAGCAATATTCCATGGATATTATTATTCATGATGCCAGCCCTAGCTCTTATTCTCAAGATCATTTATTTCAGAAGATCTTTCTACTACATTGAGCATTTAATCTTCTCCTTTCATATCCATGCTTTCCTTTCGGCAATCGCCATTATTTGGCTTATACTTTTTAGATGGGCCGGATTTATTATTCCGTTTGGGCCTTTGATGATAGGCATATGGGGCTTTATATTTTTATCAATTACGAGATACTATGATCAAAGTATTTTCAAGAGTTTTCTAAAGCTTTTTCTTATTGTCATCGCCTACTTGATATTGGCTTCGTTATTCCTAATCTTTGGCGCAGCAATAAGTGTACTCCTCTTTTAAAATGTAATAAATGACGGAATTTGCGGTAAATATCGGACTTGAAGTTCACATACAATTGAATTCCCAGAGCAAGGCATTTTGTGCAGATAGTATCCTTTTCGGACAAGCACCTAATACTCAGATAAGCCCTATATCCCTGGCCTATCCCGGAACGCTGCCTAAAATCAATGAAGCTCAAATCAAAAAAGCCGTTCAACTAGCCCTAGCTGTTGACTCAGAAATTCGAGAAGTAAGCTACTTTGACCGTAAAAGCTATTTTTACCCGGATCTTCCCAAAGGATATCAATTGACTCAGGATAATGCTCCTTATTGCAAAGGAGGACATCTCGATATAATTGTAGGAGAGACCCTCAAAAGAGTGGCTATTCATCACATTCACATGGAGGAAGATGCAGGAAAATCTATACATACCCTAGATCCTAAGAATTCCATGATTGACCTGAATCGAGCTGGAACACCCTTACTTGAACTGGTCACAGACCCATGCTTGGAAACTGCTGAAGAGGCTTACCAATTTTTATCCAGACTACGCTCGCTGATTAGATATCTTGGTATTTCAGATGGCAATATGGAACAAGGTTCGATGAGAGCTGATTGCAATGTTTCTATACGTCCAAAAGTATCTACCAAATTAGGTGAACGTTGTGAAGTAAAGAATGTGAATTCGCTCCGTTTCGCCAAAAAGGCTATCGACTATGAAATTAACCGCCAGACTAAAGTGATCAAAGCTGGAGGTACGATTCGCCAAACGACAATGGATTTTGACGCTGATAAAGGCGTTACAAGACCTCTTCGAGACAAAGAAGATGTGCATGACTATAGATATTTTCCCGATCCTGATCTCCCGCCATTGGTTTTAACAAAAAAATATATTCAAGAAGTAAGAGCTGCAATGCCTGTACTTCCATGGGAAATAGAAAACAAAATGATTGAGGAGCATGGTATAAGTCAGCAACAAGCTCAGACATTTGCTTATGATCCTGAGCTAAGATCCAGATTTCAGGAACAGCTAAAGCTATATCCATCTGCAAAAAAACTAGCCAACCTTTATTCGAACAAGATCATACCTTACATTCAGTCAGAAGGAGTTTCTATCAAAGAAATGAATCTATTGAATGATCAAATCTGTGGCCTCCTGCAATTAATAGATAATGGGGAAGTCAGCTCGTCCAAGGCGTATCAATTAATTTTCCCTGAACTAATGAAATCCGATGAATCTCCTCGCAATATCGCTCAAAGATTAGATCTGATCATGGCCCAGTCTAGTGATGCTGAACTGGAAACCTTATTTAAGACAATATTCGATGATAATTCTGAAAAAGTAAAAGCCTATCAAAGTGGCAAAAAGGGGCTTCTTGGCTTTTTTATGGGCCAGGCTATGAAAGCAAGTGGCGGCAAGTTGAATCCCAAAAAAGCAAAAGACATCCTACAACGAATGCTTGATAATCAATAATGTATCTCTTGTGATTTGTATAATGACTTGAGGTATATTATCTTGGCATTTACACAAACCTGTATTCTTGAACTCCACCATGAGCAGAGAAATTACGAAGAGATATTACTCAATAAGTGAGGTTGCCGAACGATTCAACGTTTCTCAATCTCTAATTCGGTTTTGGGAAAAGGAATTTGATAACCTTCGACCCACAAAAAATAGCAAGGGAGACCGCCGTTTCACCGAAAAAAACCTGATTCAATTCAAGTTGATATATCATTTGCTAAAAGAAAAAGGGTTCACCATCAAGGGTGCGAAACAAGAAATCAAAGAAAACCGAGCAAAATATATAATGAAACAGAAGGTGGTCGAAAAATTGGAGAAGCTAAAATCTGGAATTGAAGATTTAAAAGACCAGATATAAGCTCTTCAACTCTTGTAATCGTCGATATTTAAGCTCTTATCCTCCAAAACAAAGTCTCTGGATTCATTAGACGCAATAACCATTGCTGAATCGCCTCGGTACTCAGTTACCAATTGTTCATACCATCTGAATCCCTCTCTATCCAAATTGGTAGTTGGCTCGTCCAGAATACATATTTCTGAAGCGCTTAATATCCCTAGTGCAAGTTTGACTCGTTGTTGCATACCAGAAGAAAAGTCTTTGATAATTTTACTCTTAATATTAGCAAAACCTAGAATATCAAGGATTGTCTCTTCATCGATATTGGTTCGAAATGGTTTGAATTTCTTTTGAAACCTTATGAGTTCAGGCAAAGTGAATTGATTGACTAAATCCACATATGGTGCAGCATAAGCAACATGTTGGTAATAGTCAGCTATGACTCTGTTATTCATTTTGAATTGGACAGTACCTTCAGACGGAGACAAGAATCCAGAGATTATCTTTAGTAGTGTAGATTTTCCACTACCATTGGGTCCTTTGATTGTTAGTACTTGATTGGACGCAATGCTAACTTCAATTTTTCGAAATATCCAGTGATATTGAAATCTCTTTCCAATATTCTCCATAGATAATTTCATGTTATCTGCCCCCATTAATCTGTTTGAAGCTCTTCATGATCCCTCTTTTTGCATCATGGATAAAATTCAAGATCTGGGCCTTCTCAGGACATTCCGGTATGGTATCCTGTATTTTCTTGATGGCTTGAGATGTATTATAACCTCGCACGAAGAGGAGTCTATAAATATCTTGTATGGTATTGATCGTTTCGGGGGTAAAATTTCTTCTTCGAAGTCCGACAGCATTTATTCCCGCATAAGAAAGGGGCTCACGGGCAGCTTTGACAAATGGTGGGATATCTTTTCTTACCAGTGAACCTCCTCCAATAAAGGAGTGCTGTCCTATCTTGACAAATTGATGCACTGCTGTCAAACCTCCTAATATTGCGTAATCACCAACCTCAATATGACCAGCCAGATTGACATTATTACTGAGAATGACATTTTTTCCTAAGACACAGTCGTGGGCGACATGCACATATGCCATTAGAAGGGAATTGTTTCCGATGTATGTTTTAAAATTGGCTATTGTCCCCCTATTCACTGTGCAATATTCTCTAATGGTCACATTCTCGCCTATCTCCAGCACAGATTCTTCGCCTTCATATTTTAGATCCTGTGGAATCGCACCCAATATCGCACCAGGAAAAACCCGACTGTTTTTTCCAATGCGGACACCATCCAGGATCGTAACATTATTGGCGATAGTACAGCCATCTTCGATCACAACATCTTTTGAGACGATGCTATAGTGGCCTATGCTTACATCTTTTCCAATCTTTGCTTTTGTGTCAATTAATGCCAGAGTACTATGGCCCATAACTATTTTTCTTTGATGATTTGAGCGATCAATACTCCTTCTGCCGCAAGTTTGTCTCCCACATAAGCTGTTCCCTTCATTTCACATATACCTCTCCTAATCGGTGATAATAATTCCATTTTTAGTATTAGTGTATCGCCAGGAACAACATGGTGCCTGAATTTTGCATAATCAATCTTGATAAAATAGGTGCTCCAGTTTTCCGGATCATCAACCTGAGCAAGTGCCAGAATTCCTCCGGTTTGAGCCAATGCTTCGATTTGCAAAACGCCCGGCATGATAGGATTATCTGGGAAGTGACCTGGGAAGAAATACTCGTCATAAGTTACATTCTTGATACCTACCACATAATCCTCTTTTAATTCTACAATCTTGTCAACTAAAAGAAAAGGATGTCGGTGTGGAAGAATCTTTTCTATCTCTTGGGTATTGAAATGTGGTTTCTGATTAGGATCGTAATCTGGCCTACCTTTAAATTTTCTTTGCCTAAGAAGTTCTTTTTTCAATTTTCTGGTAAATTCAACATTTACCTTATGACCAGGTTTTCTGGCTACAATTTTGCCCTTGATGGGTCTGCCAAGTAGTGCTAAGTCGCCTACAACATCCAGCAATTTATGTCTTGCAGGTTCATTGTCATAATGCAATTTTACAGTATTTAAAACTCCGGTTTTCTCGACCTTAATGCTTTCTTTTCCCAACTTTTTGGCCAAATCATCCAGTTCTTTCTGATCCATAATTCGGTCAACAATCACAATTGCATTTGTGAAATCTCCACCTTTGATCAATCCTTGATCCAATAAATGCTCGATCTCTCTCACAAATACAAAAGTTCTGGAGTTAGCAATTTCTGATTTAAAATCCTCTATTCTATCCAAAGAAGCATATTGCTTGCCTATTGTCGGGGAATCAAAATCAATAAGAGTTGTAACCTCAAAGTGTTCAGAAGGCAAGGCAAATAATTCTGTGTCGGATTCTTCATCAAAAAAGGTCACAGGTTCTTTGATAACCAAGTATTCCCTGTCCGTTTCTTGTTCAACAATACCCGCAGCCTCAAGAACTTCTACAAACCCTTGCGCACTTCCATCTAATATAGGTACTTCAGAGCCATCAATTTCAATCAGGACATTATCAATAGATAGACCTCTTAATGCAGCCAGGGCATGCTCCACTGTATTGACC
>JAHHJQ010000394.1 GCA_018680005.1 Bacteroidia bacterium
AGCCGATTAGAATAGGAGTGAGCACACAAGCGGATAATATCAGCCGAACCTTGGTGGAGTATTGTTACTTTACCCAATGCAATGGTGACGGTGAACTAATTTCCAGCAAGGCGCGTCAGAATGTTTACCGATTCAATACTTTTGAATCAAACCCTAAAGCTGAATTAGTGCTTCGACATGGCTCAGAGGCTGTGGTTTATGGTAATTTCTTTCTCAATGGTAAAGGAGGAGTCAGAGTAAGAGAAGGACAAGATCACTACATCTACAATAATTACTTTTACGAAATAGATGATCGGGCAATATATCTTCAAAATGAAGATTCTGATCCTCTGGATAATATCAATATTGGATTTAATACAATAGTGAATTGCTCAGAGATAATTCTTGGAGGTAGCGGTAATGACAAACCTACTAATGTCACATTCGCGAATAATATTTTCTCACAGCCAGATGACCAACTTTTCGAGGATCCGACAGGTACAGAAACCTGGATTGGAAATATTGCATTTGGTCAATTGGGAATATCACAACCATCAAGTGGAATGACGGTTGTTGATCCTCAGATGTCAAAGAATAATGAAGGCTTTTATGGACTAACAGCAAATAGTCCTGCGGTAAATTCAGCAGAGTCTGGTTATTCCTTGATTCCTCAGTTTGATGGTATGGATGATGTAGATACGGACATATCATTTGACCTTATGAAACAGAATCGCCCTACTGTCATAGCAGAGAAGGACTTGGGTTGTAATGAATTTCCGCACACTTCACTAATTAAACCTTGGGTGACAGAGGAAAATACGGGTCCTAGTTATAATACCTCAACAGCAACTAGTGCAACTAAATATCAGGTTGAAAACAATGATCTTTTCATTATAAGCCCCAACCCTGTAAATGATTTACTAAAATTGACTTTTCGCAGTTCTGATAAGATTAAAGCACATCTTGACATTTTCAATACTGATGGCAGAAAAGTTGATTCCCTTAATGAAACAAGCATTTCTGAAGAATTATCAATAACCAGGAATGTAGAATATCTATCCCCCGGGGTCTATATCATTAGAGTAACCTATCACACCATCAATTCTTCAGTCAAAAAAATATATTCCGAGAAATTCATAAAGCTTTAATTGCATGATAATCCCAAATGCGAGTAGGTTTTTTACTTTAGGATATAAAATCGAAATCATGAAATACAGGCTAATTTTCGTAATGATACTGGGCATTTTGATCTCTTGTCAGCAACCTCAATCAAATCAGGAATCACCAACCCCTTCAAAGGTGGTTCTACCTGAGAAAAGAGCACCATTTATTCACACCGTTTTTTTCTATCTGAACAACGAAGTCTATGACGAAGCTTTGGCTGACTTTGAATTAGGTTTAGCCAAACTTGCGGATATTAAATCTGTAAGCAATCTGCGTTTTGGTAAACCGGCAATGACGGAAAGAGATGTTGTGGACAACGATTATGGTTATGCCCTCATCGTCGAATTCGAAGATGCGGCAGCGCATGATGCATACCAGATTGATCCAATTCATCTGGAGTTTAGCGAAGCGCATGAACATCTCTGGGCTGAGGTCAAGGTGTATGATTCTATTATGAAGGATTAAAGCAAATCAATCGCTGCTCGTATCATTTCCTCAGCATCTGTTTTGCGATTTTGGTCATTCCAATCCTCCTGGTATAACTGAAGGCTGGCCACCACCTGTGCTTCCAAAGCTGTGAGTGTGAACAACAGGGATTGCATTGCCTTGTCGCCACGTGGTGGTTTGGGTGTAAAGACAATGGGTAAAATTTTTTTACCTGCCATTTCGCCTGTTGCATAAACCCATTCTAATGCATTCTTTAAAATTGCCGGTATGTTGTGCACATATTCCGGTGTGCTGATGATCACTGCCTGAGCTTTCTGAATTGATCGACGCCATTCCTCAACAGGTTCTGGGATTACTGTCCGTTCGGCATCATCAACAAATAAGGGTAATTCAGCAATTTCATACAAATGGAAATCCAATTCTGGAAAGAGTACAGGTAGATGTTCAAGCAATTGGCGATTGGCAGAACCAGTTCGCGCAGATCCGGATATGGTCAATATGTTTTTCACTTATCTCGAAAATACGAGAATCATTTCATCACCTGCCAGATCACAAAAAAGACATGCCAAAATTATTTCTGGCATGTCTTATAATATCAAAGTATTAACAAAAAATTCATCTATTTGGTATACTCAGGAATAAGATAGTATTCCATTTGTCTGAGTCCTCCACCATTATACGAGTCTTCGATGTCATGTGAATTCAGGATTTGGATAGCCTGAGCGCTACGACTGCCAACTCTACAGAACAACACTTTTGGGCCATCCATCATTCTAATCTCTTCAATGTACGAATCAAATTGAGACAGCGGCATATTGACTGCTTCAGTTAGCGAACCTCGATCGAATTCTGATGGTTCCCTTACGTCAATGATTCTGGTTTTTGGGTCCTTTAGGATTGTTTGTATATCCATGTCAATGGGATTTCTTCCGTGTTTAATGAATTTGACTAAAAATATAATCAACAGTATCCATGGTAAGCCATGCATAATCAGGTCGAGATAATCTATCATTTGCATGCCGTGCGCACCTCCTGCGATCCACCTTATTTTACCTACTATGTGTGGTTCAGGTACGAATGGTGCCAATCCCAATGTCAGACTTGCTATGAGCGCAAAAAATAGATTGGATTTTAACCTGGCGTAGTTATCCATAAAGATTGTATTGATGCTCAAAAATATGGATGCTGATTCATGTATAGTGTAACATCTGTTACCTCAAATATTCCATCTATATCCAGGCTCAATTCCATTTTTCTCCATGTTTTTCTTCAAAATGCTTAGGAAACCATTTTGGTGCTGGCAGAGAATTATCATAAATAAATGCAGTTAATTCCCTGATCTTTTCTTCTTCTAATGTTGTCGGAGGCATCAAACCAAATCTTCTTACGGGACCTCGCATGACTGCATTTTCTTCCGAGGGCTTGCTGATATATGCAGTCATTCTGGAAATGAAGGTGTTTCTGTCAGGGTATAGTGTTTTGTATCTATGTTTGATACCAGCCAATGGGGGAGCCAACATCTCGTCATGGGACACAGATTTGGGACTATGGCATGCGAAGCAATGTGTTTCAAGAAGCTGCATGCCTTCTGCTTCTGACAAAGCTGCTGTATGCTCAATCAATGCTACTTCACTCGGAACTACTTTCTGATTGAGGTTGTCGGGTTTGGAATTGCAGCCATAGGATATGATACCAGCTGTCAATACCATTGATAAAATTACTTTTTTCATTGTATGTCCTTGTTGGTGTTTAGGACTTCAATGTAGATGATATATCAATCTTTTTGAGTAACCTGAATTACATAAAACGGAGGATTTTAAGAAACTTTATTCATCTGCAACATCTGACGAATGCATTCCGGAATCCAATCGAAACTCACCAGATTCCAGAGGCTCAATTTCATAATAGAAGGCAGTTGGTGCTTTGTAGTCTCCAAAGGACCTGACACCTTGCATATCGCATTGCATGTTGTACAACCTGATTTTTCCTTCATATTCAGCTACAGTGTAGAAACCCTGTGCAAACCACTTGAGGCGGTCGACCAGATATGGATCCAGCTCTTCGAGCAATTGATCATTGATATCAAAACTTTCAAAATCAATAGGATTTTTCTCTAGCAAAGAATACCGACCGATATGCAATTGTTTGTCATCCTTGGCCACACCATACCATGCTGTATTGCCTATAGCTACTGGAACTGTCAGAAGGCGATAATGAGATATTCCTTGAGATTCCAACTGATCATACATCACATTCTGAATATGTTGTTTGTTCGCCAATGTGAATAGTAAATAAACTGAACTGATGATCAATCCTAAAGTATTAGGAAGGTTTCTACGCTTATGTTTCTTTTTATAAATGAACAAGCTTACAATTAGACCGATTAACAAGGGTAATGTATAAACCGGATCTACAATACTGATACTGTCAAAACTCACGCGCCAATCGGTAATAGGTAAAAATAACTGAGTTCCATAACTGGTGAACGTATCTAGCAGGACATGGGTAAATAACGCCAGAAAGGAAAACAACCACAATTTCCAGTATGAGGCGGTCTTGGTCCACTTGATTCTGTTTAGAATATATGCAAACAAAAAGGCACCTAGAACAGTAAATAAAATAGAGTGGCTATATCCTCGGTGTATGCTGATTCTATCAAGGTCGTTATACAAGGGTAAGAGCAGCACATCAAGGTCAGGGATCGTAGCGATTACTGCACCTGCGAGTGCCGCTTTATGACCTAGCTTCTTTCCCAGCAGGGCTTCTCCGATAGCAGCTCCAAGCGCAGCTTGGGTTAGTGAGTCCATATATTATTTTAATAGTTTGTTGTAGACTGAAGCAATGATGTATCCTATACCTCCCCAGACCACAAATGAAGCTACTATACCTATTAGATTGTCGGTAAAAGGAATATCTGTTCTTATAATATTGCTGAACTCCATCCCGTGAAATAATAGATTAGAAACTCTAATCACCCCTGCTTCGCCGACGATGGACATTAGAATGACGCAACTCACATATATCGCAATAGAAGATATCCCAATAGCCAAAGAGAATTTGTTGGCATTCAATTTATTCATGATTTCTATGGTTTAGTGATTATGACCATCATGATTTGATTCTTCATCATGCATATGACCGTCCGATTTGTGATCCGCATTGGCCACATAATCCATATTGCAAACCGGACAGCTGCCAGCTTCTTCACTACCACTACCTTTACAGTGCATTGGGCATACATATGCAGAAGTATATTCTGTGCCTGATTTTTCTACCGCTTCAATCTTTTCAGATTCAGAGGTTGATTTCGATTGGTTATTGCATGAACTGATAATTATACCAGCACTTAATAATAACAGTACAAAAAATAAATTTTTCATGATTGGTATAGTTTGAATTATTAATTAAAAAATATGGTGTCTTTCACCGAACCACATTTATGCATTTTGTCTCCAAAATAAGGATTGGCAATTTCGGTTTCTTCACTTATCCAATCTGCGCCTTGATTATTGAAGGCCATCGGGCAGTATTGCACATAAAATGTATTTTCAAATATTCCAAATACTTTAATCGAATTGATTAATGCTTCGGATAAAAAATCAAATTGTTTCCGTTGAGCTTCTATTTCAGGTTCTGCTGTGATTTTTTCAGCATGGCCAGTAATTGCGTTAAGTTGCTCCATCCAATATATATGGGCATCGTCTTTAACTAATGACATATTCACATTATTTGATTCCGCAAGCAGAACCGTAGCAGCTTCTTTCGCTTTTCCAGGATCAGTGGCTACGAATGCATCTTTTAATGGAATATAGGATTTGGCCAGAGCTGTTAATTGTTGTTTGAATTCTGAGGGTGTCGATTCGACGTAATCCGGTAATCGATCAAGATTTGCATCGGTCTTGATTTGTACACTTCTATTCATCATACTCATATTATTATTTAACTGAGCGGCTGCATCGATGGAGAAAGCCCCATTGGTAACGATCTCCTCTCCATTTTCCAGTCCCTCAAGTATAGAAACCTGACCCCCACTTTGTGCACCTATGGTCACTTCTCTAAACTGGAATGATGGAACTTCTGAATCTTCCAATTTGACATATACAACAGATTTGTCGCCTGTCCAGAGTACTGCTGATTTTGGTATACTGACAGTAGATGACTTGGCCCTTGTGGAAGGCAAAGTCTTTATTTTGCCCTTTATGAGCATACCTGGTTTTAGTCTGTTACCTGTGTTGGCAATTTCGGCTCGGACGGATGCAGTGCGCGTGCTGGCGTTTAACAAAGGATCGATATATGTAATTCTGGCACTGAGTTCTTTCTCACCTAAGGCAGGTGTTGTAAAGCTGACCAGTTGGCCTTTTTTAACTTTGGCAAGATCAGATTCATATACATTATAGATCAACCATAATCTTCCAGTACTGCCTAATGTGTAGAGTGACTGTCCTGTTCTTACATAGTCACCTTGAGATACTTTTTTGCTTAAGACATAGCCGCTGTGATCAGCGAATATATCCATCGTCTCAATTGGATTACCGGATTGAAGGATTTGATTTATTTGACTATCAGAAATTTTCCAGTTTTTCAATTTTTGGATACTTGCTTCTTTCAATCCTTCTACCCGATCTTCAAATTGTGCGGCTGTGATTAATTCCTGAGATGCTGCCAACAATTCTGTAGAATAGACGGTAGCAATTTTCTGACCTGCCTTTACATAATCACCTTCAAAGTTGATCAACATCGACTCCAATCGTCCACTTATATGAGCAGTTTGTGAGTTGATGGATCTTTGGTCCATTTCAATGGTGCCATCTACAAGTATTGAAGCGGTTCCTTCATTAGAGGTCATTTTGCTTTCTACACCAACAATCGTAGT
>JAHHJQ010000419.1 GCA_018680005.1 Bacteroidia bacterium
ATCCTGCATTGGCATTATATATAAGATCCTTTTCCGTTGACAATGAGGAAATCAACTCTAAGGTTTTAAACTTGGAAGAAAATTTGCATAACTACATTCTAAATCAAGTAGAAGGTTTGAATGTCCATGTCATCAAGGTAAAAAACCAAAAGAAGACCCTGAGTGACATGGACAAACAAAACATAAAAATTGATATAGGAATAAAAAGATTTCCAAATAATTTAGAATTCTTAGGATCATGATTATATTTACGATCTGTATAGCTGTGTTGATGATAGGATCCGCAGTATTCAGTTATCTTGCTTCAAAAGAAGTTTTGAGCAAGGAAGTGACACAACTCCAGTCTAGATTGGAGGTTTTAGAAGATAATCATCTTCGCTTAGAAATGGAGTATGGTAATTTAGAAGCCTATTCCAAACATCTCAGAGATGAGAATATGCGATTAGCCGAAAGGCTTAATCATATTGAATTAGAAAAATCCCACAAACAAGGAACGAACTATTAAGATTCAGCATTGAATCTAGTAAGATAATTTTAGTATCAGTAAGTCCAATTGGCCCTGTTGCATTGCTTTGCAACGGGGTTCTTTACTTTTAGGAGTTTCCGTTCTTGATCCTTCCTGCAAACTTCTGATAAGAAAGCTCCGTTTATTTAAAGAATGAAAAGATTGTAGACCCGTAATTCCTTGATTTCCAATATCTAGGGTGTTCTTCAAAATTGTGATTTGGATTGTGTTCAAGAACCAGTAAACCTTGAGATGTAAGAAGTCCCCTATCAAAAATTAAATCCGGTATTTCAGGGATTGACTGTAAGGGATATGGAGGACCTGCAAAAATATAGTCATATGTCTCTTCTGTATTTCGAATGAACTTAAAGACATCCGATCGAATCACGCGAACATATTCTTCTGCTCCAAATTCTTTCAACTGGGATTTTACAAATTTAACACAGGGATAATGCTTATCCACATAGGTCATATTTCGACACCCTCGTGAGAAAAATTCATAACAATGGCTTCCAGTACCACCAAAAAGATCAAGCATCTTCAAATCCTCGAAGCTTATTGAATGCTGCAATATGTTGAAGAGGCCTTCTTTCGCAATATCCGTTGTTGGTCTTGTGGGCCATTTGTCAGCGGGAGGATTGAACCGTCTCCCCCGGTGTGTGCCTCCGATAATTCTCATCCTTTAATAATGGTTGGATGATGAAAAGCTGAGTATAGCGTAATAGTGTGTTCTGATATCGGCTGAAATAGTTGAATCGAAATCTTTGAAGGATGTCGTGTATTGTAGAAATTGAATATTTCGGACATAATCTTTGAGCAAATCCACATGCCCTCTAATCTGCTGTACTGCGCCAAATATCGCAAGGCTATCTTCATCCGGATTTAAATCGAACTGATGGTACATCAACATGATATAGTATAGAAAATCCTTTTCATTAGTGAATACGAAATCATTGACAAATTGAAGTTCGGCATCCTTGAAATAGTAGATTTCCAGTGTTTGGTCAAGAACTTCTACAAAGATTCGATGTCCCGGTAAGTTGGTACACATCTGACTATAGTGTTGGATACCCCAGGAGTGCTTGTGTATCATTTTGCTTTGAGGGAACATTACCTCCATTGTTGAAAGCAACGATTGATCTACCTTGTAC
This sequence comes from Bacteroidia bacterium, assembly GCA_018680005.1. GTDB lineage: Bacteria > Bacteroidota > Bacteroidia > Chitinophagales > Saprospiraceae > HDS-20. The sequence goes on from JAHHJQ010000419.1 coordinate 1,657, forward strand.
AAATTCTTCGCCTTTGATCCAAGAATGGTGTCCTCCAGTTGTTGTTCATTTTCTCCCCAATTAAGCAATGGACTTTCAGATGGTTCTGTGGCAGTACTTGAAAATACTGGTGTCAATACGCATCCTACATTAGAAATAAGAAAAAACACGTCATCAAAAGTCGAGCGAAGAATAGGATCGAAATTGAATGCCTCTTTAAGTAATTTGGTGTAGGAAACTTCTCTATCTTCTTTAAAATCAGAAATGTAATGGACCTGATTTAAATGATCAGCGACCACATACTGCAGTCGCTGATCATTCAATATTGCATATAACCTATTCTGCGGCAGTTCAGATTTTCCGCTACCACGAACATATTTTTGATATACTATCTTTCCCAATTACCCGAGACATTTGGCGCATTTCTGTTACCAAACTTAATTATAGCATTAGGATTATAAGAATCATCGTACTTAGTAAAACGCTCATCCGCCCATGGCCCCATGAATTTATCGTAAGACGTTCCCACTTCAACTACCTGCACGAGTGTTTTCTGATAAGTGATGGTATCCGCAAAACAACTAAACAGCGCTCCGTCACTGTAAGGAACACGCTCTAATGAATCCAACACGATACCCAAGGATTTTAAGGAATCAAATGCAGCCACGAAGGTAGTATCATAAATATATTTGTCTTCATTATCCGGATCTGTTGGATCACTTTCTATGGATACGATAGGAAACTTACCATTGGTCAGAACATATCTGAGCGTATCAAAGCTAGGTGCAAACTCACCAGTGATCACCCTGTAAGCTTCCTGTGCCTTTCTAACTTGGATTAATCGTTCTACTACGGCATCTTTCCTTTTATCATATTCTGACTTAAATGCGATGGGTTCTCTAATACTGGACGCAAGAACATAAACCAATCCAAGGATGGCAAGGAGCAGGACTGTATTGATTATTAATCTCATATTGTGCGCTTTTCTTTTTCTGGCAGTTATTCGCCTTTACTTTTCGTTCTTAATTGTTTTGATCTATCGAGCACAATGATAATATAAAATCTTCAATTCCTACACTCTGAAATTTGTCAAATATCAACAGCATGGTGACTTTCGAGTAGAAATACTGCTAATTTTGGCCGATTATGAATTGTGCCATATTATGTAGATGAAGTCAGAAAAGAATTTGGTGTATAAATCGGTCATATTAGCCATAGAATCTTCTTGCGATGATACTTCAGCAGCAGTTCTTGCAGATAGACAACTTCTATCCAATGTCGTTGCCAATCAGAAAATCCATGAAAAATATGGAGGAGTTGTTCCGGAAGTTGCCTCACGAGCACATTTGGAGCATATAATCCCTGTGGTAGATCAGGCGATAAAAGAAGCAAAAATTGAAAAATCACAAATTTCTGCTATCGCAGTAACACGTGGACCTGGATTGATGGGATCTCTACTAGTAGGCAATGTATTCGCCAAGTCATTGGCTTATTCGCTTGGCATACCGATCCTTGATGTACATCACATGCAGGCACATATACTCGCACACTTTATCGAAAAACCTTGCCCTAGCTTTCCATTCTTATGTTTGACCGTCTCAGGGGGACATACACAAATCGTCAAAATTGTGAATCATCTGGAAATGACTATCCTCGGTGAGACCATAGACGATGCTGCTGGAGAAGCTTTTGACAAAACCGGCAAAATGCTTGGTTTGACTTATCCGGCAGGACCTCAAATCGACAACCTAGCCCAACTTGGAAAGCCTGTTTTTAAATTTCCGGAACCCAAAATAGATGGCTTAAATTTTAGTTTCAGTGGACTAAAAACCTCAATACTGTATTTTCTAAAACGTCAACTCAAAGAAAACCCTGAATTCATACAAGAAAATCTGCATGACCTCTGCGCGTCAATTCAACATCGAATCGTCACCATACTTATTAACAAGTTGGAGAAAGCAGCACGAGAGGAAAATATTCAACACATCGCTATTGCCGGAGGTGTTTCGGCCAATACGGGACTACGAACTGCTTTGACCGAATTAGGCAAACACCATGGATGGCAGACCTATATTCCAAAATTTCAGTTTTGCACGGATAATGCTGCGATGATCGCTATTACAGGACATTTTAAATACCAAAAAGGGCAATTTGCCGATCAGACAATTGCCCCTTCTGCCAGAATGAACTGGTAAGTCTTTCAGTTTTCTCTAACGCTTACCGTTAATAATTTCTTTTTTGATTTTTTCAAATTCTTCTTGAGTGATAGCGCCTTTATCCTTAAGCTCAAAGAGTTCCTTGAGCTTTCCAAGAATTTCTTCTCCTTTAGCTTTGTCTTCTGGTGATTTATCCACTTTCTTTTTTGTATTCTTGGGTGCAGCCGTTGGTTTGGTTTTCACCTCGTCTGTGCTAGCCACATCTTCAGGAGTAAATTCTTTCGCTTCTTTCTGAGCCTTTTTATTCTTTTTAAGTTCGGAAGCTACTTTTTTACCCTTTTCAAATTTCTCCTGATAGTACTTCTTCAATCTATCGGGGTCAAAATCAAGGATAGTACCTCCGGAATCAAAATGCTTTTTGAATACTTCTCCCAACGCATATGTGGAAGCTCCAGCAAAAATAGAAACCGTCATCCCGCCTATAATACTGCCAACTCCAGGGATTAGCTTAATAAGGCTTCGTGCTCCAAGTCTAGCTAATGTAGAACTTGTAAGTGAAGTCACGATTGCCTTGCCTTGAGTTTCTGAAAAATCCTGATCATATGCCCGACACAATTGACGGATCATATCGAGTTGTAATGCACTTACTGCAAAAATGTCCGCGATCAGAACCGGAATGAGACCGGCTCCCATACTCCAGATTACATGATTTCTGATAATTGTTTCGGCATGAGCCGATCTGGCGTTTTTTTCTGGTTTAGCCATGACTTTGTCTTTTATTGAACCTTTAATTGAATCAAAAACTTTTTTCTTGATGTCCATGGTAACACTAATTTGAATACTACAATATAACAGCTAATCGTGGAAATAAGCCGGACGAAATCGACAATTCCTGAAAATTCAACGATAAAAACAATCCTCATCTTTATTACTAGACCGGAACCGTCTGAATTTTCCTTTGTAGCCTGCTATTCCTTAATACTGACCTGAATACCTTCACTATGACTGGTAAATGAAGGTGCATACATACACTGAATGGTTGTTATGCCATTAGCAAAATTGCCCTCGTGACTTGCACGCACATTGTATTCAAAAACATATTTACCTCGTGGTAGATAATCAAAAAAGAAGTTAGTAGCTATATCCTGGGTGGTCTGATAATAACCCAAACCATCCTGCCACTTATATGCGCTTAGCACATCTTCTGGCTCTACTCCGCTACTCCGACTATCTTTCATATGCACAAACTCCATCGGTCTATCCACTTCCAGAACGATGCGGACCGTGATCAGATCACCAATTTCAATTGGATCATTTTCAGATATAGCCCTTAGTTTAGGCCCTGCCTCTGTATTCTCCTTCTTAAACAATGTTTTAACCAATTTTAGAGGTGTCTCTGTGTACTCGTCTATCACATTCATATCTTCCCAGTATTGGAAATATGCAGCACCGAAACTCGGTTGGTTATTGGGATTGTTCATTGAAATATTAGCATATGTCGCATTGACATCTTCGGCCGCGATAATTGTTTTAAAGTATCCAGTCCCTTTTTCTTTGTCAGTCACTTCTTCACTTATATTCCTCTTTCCTACATGTAGTTGTACTGGTTCAGCTTCGTCAATCCATCTTGTCCCGGTTTTTAGCAGTGCTTGTATTGCCGAAGCAGTTGCTTTCGTAGTTTCCCATCGATTGGTTTGTTTATTCTTAATTAGCCATTTTTTCATTGCGTCGATCAATCCTTTGTCCTCCTCTACCTCATGAAAAAGCTGAATGATCAGTGACTGGGTCTCTATTGGTAGCTGGGACCAATGATATCCAGCATTGAATTTCCAGTACATCCCCAATTCTTCATTTTCCAAAGCTCTTTCTTTCATTGAGGCGATGATATCAGCAACCTGAGGTCCTTCTTCATAAGCAAACAAAGCTAATCCGATCATGGCTTGTTCGTACAGATTTTTATCGACCCAATATTTACGAGCCTGATCCTTATAGTAAAAAAATGCTTTTGCGGCTTCCCTGGTCATTTTTCGAGTTTCAAAAAACGATCGCGCATACAAATAGTGGATATCTATTGAGGATAAATGATTGTCTTTAAGTTTGATCTTCCCTTCTTCTTCGGCTTCCTTCAACTTGGCATATCTTTCCGCTGCCGCCTGATCAATATAGTTGAGTCCTTTAGCAACTATAGCATTCAAATCCTTATCTCTGCTGGAGTTGATAACATCCATAAAATTGAGCTGGCCAATACCTTCGATGATATATTGAGTAATATATGTGTTGCTCCGTCCTCCATTGAACCAACTGAATCCACCATCCTGATTTTGCCGCTGTTTGAGCTTTTGTTTTTCGGCTTCCCTTTCCTGAGCCATCTTCACCAAATCGAAGAGCAACGCAATATTATGCATTTGCTCCTCTTCACTCAATGCATCTCTTACCCAGGGAGTTTGGGATAGTATTGCCGATTTCAACTCTTCATTCTTACTCAGCTGGC
>JAHHJQ010000427.1 GCA_018680005.1 Bacteroidia bacterium
CAAGGATTACGTCTTCATAAGTTTTATCCTCAATCATTTACCGAAAGGCCTTGTCGGATTGCTCTTTGCGATGATATTTTTTGCAGCCATGTCCTCTACGGCATCTGAGTTGAATGCATTGGCTTCGACTACATCGGTAGATATCTATAAGCGATTAATTAAAACAAAAGCATCAGATAGTCACTATGTCATCGCTTCGAGACTATGGACACTTTTCTGGGGAACAGTAGCGATCCTTTTCGCTTTGTTTGGTACACTGTTCGAAAATTTGATTCAATTCGTAAATATCGTAGGATCGGTTTTTTATGGAACGATTCTCGGTGTATTTCTGGTCGCTTTCTACATGAAAAAAATCAAAGGAGATGCAGTATTTTGGGCAGCACTGATCGTTCAGACCGCAGTAATTATCATATATTTCAATTTCGTGCATGGAGATGACAGTGTTTTCAGCTTTTTATGGCTGAATCCAATTGGAACACTAGGAGTAATGGTAATATCCTTTCTGATCCAAAAAGCCCAGAACAGTGCTGCCTTCTAGATCAAATCAATTATTTGGATCTGCGGATTTGCTGGTGTCACCCACTTTGACACCGAGAAAATGTGCGTTGGTGGTATCACTTAGGAGGTTGTTGTAACTGATACTATCTCTGGAGCCTGTTATCGCTGATTGTTCCAATGGATGTTTAGAATCTCCAGTATCATAATCTGTGGTATAAAACCTCCAGGATGAATTGTTGGGAAATGTAGTATAGATTCCCAGGATCAGTCGTTGTATCTGAAGAAGGTCACCGGTAGATACTCGGTTATTATTAGATGCATCAGCTGCAACAAATAGTCCTATTTCATCAAATTCTATAATTCCTAAAATATGCCTTTGTAGCCTCAAAAGATCACCTGTACCGATTCCGTTGAAGTTACTATTATCCTTTACTGGGGTAACCACAAAGTTTCCACCTTTGGTTAAGTCGCTGAATGTGAAATTTCCATTAGCATCCGTTGTGGTCATTAAAATTGTATCTCCCGACAACCTTACTTCCATATTCGCCATATTGACATTATTTATAGATTGCACATTACCGGATATACTGACCACGTCATCAACAACAGGAGCCAACATATCCAGCGTCGCAACTCCTGTATTATCCGGATCTAGAAAAGGTTGTAAACCGTTGTTGTCCAAAGTATTATTCCAGGATTGAAATAATCTCCCAACATAAGTTATTGAACCAGTACACATAGCAGTACCACCATTTAGTTGACCTACTATCCTACCTTGTTTATTAAACAGAGCACATCCTGATGATCCGGTTTCGAATGCACCAGTAGTCAATTCAAATCTAAAATGATGGTTCGGTGGCGTGGTAACTCCTGTATTCCAGTTGATTGAAGCACCTAAAATCGTAACACCCCCATTCGCGACTGAAACCTTCATGATATCACCAGCAGGATGATGAATCATAGCTACAGTATCGGGAACGGATTCCGATCTATCCCATCCATGATAGGATACATCAAAGTTTGATGGCAATGCATTGTTAAGTTGCACCAAGAGGAAATCACTCTCTTCTCTTCCAGTTTTTAGTGAACAGCCTTGTACCGATTGCGAAGAGGGCTCCTGAGTAGGATTGGTACATCCCGTGGTCTCATAGTTAAAATCAAACTGCCAATGGTCATACAGTGGATTCTCCGCATTCTGACAGTGATATGCGGTGAGAATATAAGGTGTTTGATCTTGTCTCACATTGTTCATCAGCGTACCAGTACACCATCCCATGGCATTTTCAAATACCATCATCACCCTTGCTACCCCACTTTTGTAAGTCTGCCAGTCATCACCTTCAGAACAGTTTATATTATCATGACAATCGGATGAATCTCCAAAGCCAGTTCCGGGACCTGCATATGCTTTAATCTTACTTCCGTCATCAAATGCAACAGCGTTATAAACCCGGAATACCTTATATATCTCAAAATATCCCAAACCTTCTACAGATTTTGGTTCGTAATATTCTATGATCCCTTCCTCTCCACGAATGATACCGGTCATAAATTTTTCGGTCCCGCGATTATTCAAATGAGTATAAGAACCTTTGATTTGTTTCCCATCCGGACTATAAAAGAACAATTTAGCTCCTTCCGGTAATCTAAATTTTCTATAAAGGACACTCAGTCCTATAGCTCCTTCAGAAGAGACATAAAGTCTCCACAATCTATCACCATTGGGCAATATAATCCATGAACCTGAATTATCGAGAGTATAGTTCGTATTTACTGGCGCGGCGAAGCGGTTTAATGTTCCTTTTAATCGATCTTCTTTATTTAGAGCCCCATGATTGACTTTATCAATTTGTGTGATGGGCAATGGGATTGATTTTTCAACTACACTTTTTGAAAGGCCTAAGGGTTGACCTCCAAAATTAATTTGGCTGATTCCTATAAGAGGTAATGCCATTAAAATGGCAATTAGGCAGGTTTTCAGGAGCTGCATGCTTGAACAGGGATTTAGTCTAGTGTTTGTGGTGTCAAAACTTACTTACTATCGACAATATAAACATAACAAGAAAAGTTTCGAAAAAGTGCCAGGGACTGAATTCATTGGGCCGTTCCACGTTAAATCTCCTTGAAAACGGAATATTTTGGTACTTGAAGCTTATAAAAATGCACAATTGCAATCACGGTGTTGCGGCGGTTTAAATTTTGTAACACCTTGTTTACATAAGGCGCTGAAAACGCACCGTAACACAAAGACTTTTGGTTTTTCCAGATTGAACCAAGTACCCAAAAACTACATAATAATCAATCGATGTGTAATCTGTAATCTTAAACTGATGCAAAACACAAAACGCGAGTTAACCCAAATGCATTAGCGGATTATAAGAAAACCGCCAAACAAATAATACGCAAGACAATTAGTAAAATCTGGACAAATGGAGGATCAATGTAGTGGACATTGATCCTTCTGATTTTTATAGCAGTTCACCAGTGAAATTAGGCTCTCGCCATGCTGAGTGTCAGCTTTTTCTCGATTTCGTTTACGGTATTCTTAAAGGATTCATCAACATCCATCATATCGCCTACCGTTTTGCAAGAATAGATAACGGTACTATGGTCTCTTCCACCAAATGCATCTCCTATATTTTTTAAAGAATGGTTGGTCAAAGATTTAACTAAATACATTGCCAATTGACGAGCTACGACAAATTCTCTTTTACGAGTTTTGGCTTGTAGTTTTTCAACAGGTACCTGTAGAGATTCAGCTACTGCAGTTTTGATATTATCCATTGTTATCTCACGGTTCTCCTGATTGATAAAGTTTCTAATAACTTTTTTGGCGAGATCTATATCAACCGAGACTTGATTCAGCTTTGCTTCTGCAACAAGAGATACTAATACACCTTCCAGTTCCCGAATATTCTTCTTGATATTATATGCTACGAATTCAATTACCTCTGAAGGTACTTCCACGGATTCGTCCTGAAGTTTAGCTTCAAGAATTGCCATTCTTGTTTCCAGATCAGGTGTTTGAAGATCCGCACTCAATCCCCATTTGAATCTGGAGATAAGTCGTTCCTCCATCCCTTCCAAATTCTTGGGAGGACGGTCACTTGTCAGAATTAGTTGTTTGCTCTTTTGGTGTAGTTGGTTGAAAATATGGAAGAAGATCTCCTGAGTCTTTTGCTTATTGGCAAGAAACTGAATATCATCAATGATGAGTACATCAACTGATTGATAAAAGTTGACGAAATCATTAACCGCATTGTTCTTGATAGACTGAATTATCTGATTGGTAAATTTCTCACTAGAAACATATAAAACCGACTTGTTCTTATGTTGACGAAGAATTTCATTACCAATCGCCTGTGCAAGGTGTGTTTTACCCAGACCTACATCACCAAATAAGAATAATGGATTGAATGAAGTGCCACCCGGACGATCTGCAATTGCAAGACCGGCATTACGTCCTAATTTATTACAATCTCCTTCTATCAGATTTCCAAAAGTATAGTTGACATTCAGCTGAGGATCAATATTTAACTTTCTGATTCCTGGAATGACAAATGGATTTTTTATATGCGACGTATCTAACATGCCAGGAGAAATTCTGCCTCGGTCTTTGGAGATGGATTTTGACGAATTGGAAGATTCAGGGACTGTAGAATTAGAGGTCTCTGCGGGAATCTGATATTCCAGCTTAGCTCCTGATCCTAATTCTTTGCGTATTGTCATCTTTAATAATGCTACGTAGTGCTCCTCTAGCCATTCGTAAAAAAACTTATTCGGTACCTGGATTGTCAACGCGTTATTATCAAGGTTCACTGCCTTGATAGGTTTAAACCAGGTTTGAAAGCTTTGCTTATTAATGTGGCCTTCAATCGTACGCAGACAGTTATCCCAGACGGTACCGCAATCTTTTACCATTCTCCGATATACTTTTAACTCCGTCGCTAATTATTTCTGAGAAATACTAGAACGAATTATCAACAATAAAATTCGTAACAATCTCAGTATCAGTACCTTCTGTCGTCTTTATCCTCGAGGCTGAGTGTTTTCATCAGAATAGAAACCTGGACGACTGTGTTAAGTTATCATTAAGCCTGTCATTCAAAGGTGTAAAAAAAATACTGAAGTTTCTAATGGTTGGCGATTCAAAAAATTGTAAAATTTAGACATGAAAATTTTGATTTTACAATTGATACATAATTGAGTTTTTAAAGATTATCGAGACAATATCTTATACATAGCTAAATTTATAATTTATGAAAAATTATAAATTTGTCATGTCACAAATATCATGAAATTGCTAAATTTTCACATGAAGCGCATTTCTTTCTTTTGCTCCGCTCAAAGTAAACATCTATTCTCCCCAGATACATACCTCCCCATCCCACTTGATTTACAATGACTGGTTCACCTACGCGATTTTTAAGCATGTCCGGTTTATCCAAAAAAGTATGTGTATGTCCACCAATGATCAGATCAATATCCTCAGAATGCTCTGCAAGAATATAATCACTTGGTCTGTCTTCGTTATTGTACCTATATCCCAAGTGCGACAAGCAAATGACATAATCACATTTTTCATCATGTCTTAGAATCGCTGCATACTTATTGACATTCTTCACTGGATCCAGGTATTGTGTTGCGCCAAAGAGATTACTTGGAACAAGTCCATCCAGCTCAATCCCAACACCCAATACACCGATTCTTACACCTCCTCTTTCAAAGATTTCATAAGGTTTAGTAGAACTATGCATTATGGTGTCCTTGAAATCATAATTCGTAATCAACAATGGAAATTCAGCATTCGGAAGTTGATTGTACAATCCTTCTATTCCTGCATCAAAATCATGATTTCCGATTGTAGCTGCATCATATCTCATCTCAGACATTAATTTGAATTCCAGCTCTCCTCCATAAAAATTGAAATAAGGAGTTCCCTGAAATATATCACCGGCATCCAAGAGCAAAACGTGTTCTTCTTCCGCTCTTACCTGTTCGATAAGCGTTGCTCTCCTTGCAGTACCACCTAATCCGGACTTTCTGCTTCCGTCATTTGGAAATGGTTCAATTCTACTATGAACATCATTCGTGTGCAAAATGGTAATCTTCACAGATTCTCTTCTGCGAAATAGTTCAGATGTCCAGGAGCCGGTACTTAGAAGAACTCCGGTTTGGGTAATTGTTTTTACAAATGACCTTCTTTTCATAGATCTAATTTTCTACTCTGGTGACCCTGTTTTCAAGCTCTGCAGACATGGGTTCATTATGCTGTTCCAGATATTCAATAATGGCATCTCTCACTTTCAAACCAAGATCTACTCTGGGAAGTGCTATCAAAAAATCACACCGGTCTCCACCATTGGCAATATAGTCTGGCAAAGCAAAGCGATATGTTTTGCTGCTATCGAAAGGTTTTCCTTGTATCAATACATTCAGCGGCTTTCTATCTTTTGAAATGACCATCTGAAAACCACTGCTTACGGGCCATCCTCCGCTCAGAGCCATCCTTTCAATCATTTGCCACATCGTACTTCCATCGACTTCCATGACCACTATAGCATTTTCAAACGGCATTAGTTCAAATATATGTCTGACAGTTATATCTCCCTTCTTGATTTCAGGTACTCGGATACCACCATAATTCTGCACAGCAAAATCGATTGGTTCTTCGGCATATGTATTTACGCGTTCCAGAATGATATCTGTCATCCAATTGCCAAGAGTACTTTCGGGACGGGATTTATATAAATCAACAACGAGTTTACCAATTACCCGGTCCATTTGGGCATCGAGGTTCATTTTGTAAGGTGAGATAATTTCAAGAATTTCTGTGTCTTCAACAACTTCGGTTGTATCCGAAAGTGTTAAGCGGTCAGTATCTACGCTACTGAGAAAAGTATTTGTCCTGCAAGCACTTAACAAGACAAGCAGGATGATAAATGAGCTAATCCTGTTCTTCAAGGGGAAATCTTTCATGAGGACTTTGGCAATCTTTAATCTTTGTGAAATTAAAAGATTCAACCAAAGAAAAGTTTTCCTGGCTAGAAATTAAATGAATCTTAAAGAAGAATGGATGCTTCTTTTCTAATTGCGCTTCTAGCTGTGACAAGGGGATCTTGTGGATGCTCCTTAAAATGTTGAGCAATCGCTTCCCGAAAAATTTCTGCCGAGGCATCAAGATCAATGGATTCTCCAATCGATTCTAAGATTGCAATATTCTGATTTCTGGCCACCTGGATGATTTTCCATAGATTATCAGAGACATATACCTGTTGGGTAATATTGTGATCATATTCTTGCTTGGCAGCTGCCAGCATGGTATACAATAATTCTTTTGCTTTTAAGTCCTTCTTATAAAATCGGGAAAGAAGCGAAGGTATTTCAGATCGCTCACAAAGCATGGCAAGTCTTTCATATGCCTGCATCTTGAGTGGCACAGTTGTATTCATCGCAGACTGCTTAACTTCAAGACTTTTCAATTGATATGCATTCTCTATCTGTTTTTTTATTAGATAGTACGCAGTAGCAAACACTATGAGCGCGGGGATGGATATCTTGACTATTTCGAGTAAAATGGAGGTTGATGACGACATAAGTATCTGAAATATAGGATTTTAACTTTAAATATTACCTAAATCAAATCGTAGATGTGCATTATGATCTTGCGATTGCAGGCAATAATTTTAAGCTGCTATATAGAACTCTCTTTGCCCTTAAGATGTTTCGCAATAAATGGGATTGTCATCTTTCCCATACTATAAAAAAAGGCTAATTTTGTGTTATGAATACGACAGTGACAACACCGATATCAATTACAGAGACAGCGATAAAAGAATTGCAAAACATTCGGGTAGATCAGAATATTCCCACGGAGTATGGATTGAGAGTGGGAGTCAAAGGAGGAGGTTGCTCCGGGTTTTCCTACATCCTCGGATTTGATGTCGAAAAAGATAATGATCAAATTTTCGAAATCAATGGGATGAAAGTCATGATGCAGAAGTCTCATGGCATCTATTTGTTGGGGATGGAGATTGATTGGTTGGATGGTTTGAACAATAGAGGGTTTTCATTCTCAAACCCCAATGCATCAGACACTTGCGGATGTGGGACGTCATTTTCAGCATAGACAATACATGGCTTTAAAATATTGAGGCCGTTTGAGTGCAAATGGCCTTTTTTAATGCCCCGAATCAAAAAAGCCTGCAGACATAACATCTACAGGCTTTTCTATTTTATCTCGACCGGTGCTTACATGTTGGCGATGATTTCATCCCCAAATTCTGAGCATTTCAATAATGTCGCACCTTTCATCAATCTTTCAAAATCATAAGTTACACGCTTCTTCTTAATCGCACCTTTCAGTCCCTTCTCTATCGTACGTGCAGCCTTTTTCCACCCCATATACTCTAACATCATAACACCTGAAAGAATCACGGAACTTGGATTCACCTTGTCCAATCCTGCATATTTTGGTGCAGTACCATGTGTAGCTTCAAATACGCCAATTCCGCTTTCATAATTGATATTGGCACCTGGAGCTATCCCAATACCTCCTACTATGGCAGCCAAGGCATCAGAAATGTAGTCTCCATTCAGATTCAATGTAGCGATATGGTCATATTCAGCAGGTCTCAGCAATATCTGCTGTAAGAAAGCATCAGCAATGACATCTTTGACGATCAGTTCATGACCTTTATGATTGATCACTTGCCAGGGCCCTCCCTGATAATCCACTGCACCAAATTCTCGTTTTGCCAATTCGTAACCCCATTCTTTGAATTTGCCTTCAGTAAATTTCATGATGTTCCCTTTGTGCACCAGGGTTACGGATTTCTTCTTTCTCTTAAGCGCATCAATAATACATGATCTTACCAACCGCTCAGTGCCTTCTAGAGATACAGGTTTAACTCCAAAAGAAGCAGTCTTAGGAAATCTTACTCCGGTTGCGCCCATTTCATTTATGATGAAATCCTTAACCTTTTCATTCTCTTCAGTTCCATGCAGATACTCTATTCCTGCGTAAATATCTTCGGTATTTTCTCTATAGATGGTCATGTCTACCAAACCAGGCTTTTTTACCGGTGACGGTACTCCTCTGTACCATTTTACCGGTCTCACACAAGCATAGAGATCCAGCTTCTGCCGAATAGCCACATTCAGAGACCTGATACCACCACCTACTGGAGTTGTTAAAGGCCCTTTGATTGAAACCAGATGCTCTTTAAGATCATCGATTGTTGCTTGAGGCAACCATTCTCCGGTAGCTTTGTATGCCTTTTCACCAGCCAATACTTCCTTCCAGTGAATTTTTCGTGTTCCATTAAATGCTTTCTCAACAGCTGCATCAAATACTCTCACTGCTGCTGCCCAAATATCAGCGCCGATTCCATCACCTTCAATAAAAGGGACAATCGGATCATTTGGTACTTTAACTTTCTTTCTGGAAATGGTTATTTTGCTACCGGCCATCGTTTTATTTTTAATTTTTGATTTAATATTTGACGCTTTCGAATCCTCTAAACCTGCACAATAGATGTCATTCACAGATGAACTTTTCAAACAATGGAAAAAGGGCTGTTTGCGACGGCGCAAAAATAGTAATTTATCACTATTGCTGTCCAGTGGATTTTACACCTTCTTTTTTCCGGTAATAATTACTTCTCTGATAAACATAGCTTGCAGTTCCTCAAAGCATTCTATTTCAAAAAATCCCCAGAAATGTTCTGAGGAAGCCACCATCGTAGATTATACAGGTTTGGATGGTTGTAGTAAGATGTTAGTACTCGATAATGATAAGATCATTCTACCAACAGAAGCCCCGCCAGGTTTTTTGGATTCACATTATGGTCAAAGAGTGAGCATTAGTTATAAAGAACAGGAATCAATGGTGAGTATTTGTATGGCTGAGGATATTTCAGCCAAAATAACCTGCCTCGAAATTATCGATGAAAATGACCTGAATTGGCTTGACATGCATACTTCTAAACTAAAGCCAAGGGGAATATACAGATGTAGTGATGAAGAAGGCGCCTTTATCTACCTCATTGCGGCTAAAGAAAGTAACCTCTATAATCTTGACGGAGACAGAATATGTGCAACTCCCGGAAAAGCCATGTCTGATTGTGTGAGAAGATTCAATGCATCCAAAAAATGTAGAATTTGGGGTTTGCCGTAGCAGTGCCAAACAATTTTCTTTTACCTACTTTTGGAGTGATACTGAAATAATCTTTGTTGAATGTCCAACCCCCTCCTTGATCCTACAGAAGAAAACCTCTCCAAAGAGGAACTGACAATCGAACGAGCATTGCGCCCGAAATCCTTAAAGGATTTTAAAGGACAAAGAAAAATCGTTGATAACCTGGGGGTATTTATCCAGGCTGCTAAGTTAAGAGGTGAAGCCCTGGATCACGTCTTGTTACATGGCCCGCCGGGATTAGGTAAGACTACCTTGTCCTATATCATCGCGAATGATTTGGATGCTCATTTAAAAATGACTTCCGGACCAGTATTGGAAAAACCAGGCGACCTTGCTGGACTACTGACCAACCTCGAAGAAGGGGATGTGTTATTCATAGATGAAATTCATAGATTGAATACAGTAGTTGAGGAATACCTCTATTCTGCAATGGAAGATTATCGGATCGATATCATGATCGACAGTGGTCCCAATGCAAGAAGTATACAGCTGACCTTAAATCCATTCACATTAGTCGGAGCAACAACGAGAATGGGACTATTGACGGCTCCTATGAGGGCACGCTTCGGGATCACATTTCACCTTGATTATTATGATGTTAAAACGCTCAATGGAATCATCCAGAGATCTGCAGATATTCTTCAAATTCCGTGGAATGAAGCGGGCACCATGGAAATTGCAAGAAGAAGCAGAGGAACGCCGCGAATTGCAAATGCACTTCTCCGTAGAGTAAGAGATTTTGCTCAAATCAAAGGAAAAGGTATCGTAGATAAAGCAATTTCAGAATATGCATTGGAGGCACTTAATGTAGATACAAGTGGCCTTGATGAAATGGACAACCGAATTCTTGATGCTATAATCCACAAGTTTGCAGGAGGCCCGGTTGGTATCAGCACGATCGCAACGGCGGTTGGTGAAGAGGCTGGCACAATTGAGGAAGTACACGAACCTTTTCTGATCATGGAAGGATTTCTGCAACGCACACCTAGGGGAAGATTGGCAACTCCCAAGGCTTATGAACATCTTGGTGCTGCCAAACCAGGTAAAGGTGGCTTATTTGACTAAGCCTGAGCAGTAGGTGTTCCAAAATTCATCGGAGGAAGCTGGGTTTCAGCTTCAACTACCTTACCGTACTGTTTCTCAAACTTCTTAATGTTTTCCGCCAAAGCTGCCATCAATCTTTTTGCGTGTTGAGGCGTCAAAATGACTCTTGATTTCACCTTTGCCTTAGGTACGTTAGGTACAAGACGGATGAAATCAACAACAAACTCTGAATGTGAATGAGAAATGATTGCTAAGTTAGAATAGATACCCTCGGCTACTTCTTCCGGTAATTCGATATTGATATTATTCTTCGGATTCTTTTTTTCCTCGGCCATATTGTATTTATACTTTCAATTATTGCTTCTTTGCTAGCCAAATATAACAATCATAATACAGCGGCTACATTTTGCCGTCCTAAAGCCAGATTGATATGGATGACTATATTAAGATCAATCGTGATCTATGGAATAAACGTACAGCTATTCACAAAGATTCTGACTTTTATGATCTGGAGGGTTTTCTGAGTGGAAATAGTTCTCTTAATCATATTGAGCTCGAGGGGTTAGGTCCCGTAGATAATAAAACATTGCTTCATCTACAATGTCATTTTGGGCTGGACACATTATCCTGGGCCCGCTTAGGTGCCAATGTTACTGGAGTGGATTTATCTGAGGAAGCTCTTGGCCTGGCGTTAGAAATTGCTCATAAAACGAACATCCCAGCTCGATTTATTCAGTCCGATATCTACAACATCAGAGAAGTCATTTCTGAATCTTTTGATATCGTATTTACTTCATATGGAACAATAACCTGGTTTCCGGATTTGGATAAATGGGCAAAAGTAATTGCCGAGAGTCTGAAAATCGGTGGTATCTTTTTTATAGCAGATTTTCACCCTATGCTTCAAATGTGGGATACTTCTAAGAAGGTTATCGCGTATCCATATTTCAATGATGGTAAAATAGATGAAGTTATTGAGCATACCTATACCGACGGTCCTGCTATAAATTCCCGAGAGATTTCTTGGTCTCACCCTTTGTCAGAAATAATTATAGCATTGAACAATTCTGGCCTCGGACTATTAGATTTCAAAGAATACGACTATTCTCCATACAACTGTTTTGAAAACATGTCGCAAAGATCCCCTGGTCAGTATGTTTTTGGAGATTTTGACATAAGGTATCCTCATTTATATTCCATGAAGTGGATAAAGAAATGATGTAGAACATTATGGCAAGAACGATGATGGCAAGAGGTATTGGAATTATTTTCAATACGAGTGCAATATTTTCAAAACCACAGACTGCTAAATGGGCCTTTCAACTCTTTTGTACTCCTCTTAAAGGAAGACATTCAAAAGAAGATCAGGAATTTCTAAAATCAGCTGATAAGCTGATTCTTCAAAATGATGGTGAACAATTTGCTAGCTATCACTGGTCAGGCAAAGGCCCTACAGTTCTATTTGTTCATGGTTGGGAAAGCAATTCTGTCAGATGGAAGTCGTATATAGATAATCTCCGTAAAAAGGATCTGAATATTATTGCAATTGACGCTCCGGCTCATGGAGCCAGCGCTTCGAGTACCATTACAGTCCCAAAATACGCCGCCGCCATAGATATCCTTGCAAAGATAATTCATCCGGATATCATGATAGGACATTCACTTGGCGGGCTTGCTTGTTCCCATTTTTTGGACAATTTTAATTGCCAGACAAAAAAATTGGTCTTGTTGAGTACCCCTTCTCCTTTGCTCGATATGATGTACAGATTTTTTGACATTCTCGGACTTCGAAAAGACCTGATGAATAATCTGGCTCAATTATTTGACAATGATTTCAGCACCAACCTATATCAGTATTCAACTGCAAGTAACTTATCGAATCATACACTGAATGGAATAATCGTTCATGACCAACTAGATGAGGTTACTCCATATCAGGAAAGTTTGCTTATAGCAGAATCCTGGAAAAACTCTATCCATATTCCAACTAGAGGGCTGGGGCATTCCCTTAAGGATGATCGAATCATAAGCGCCATATGTGCATACATATCAGATGATATCCTCCCCAAGTCGATAATACAATAGATGGTCTCAACATATTACAATTTTTGCGTATTGGTATGATTTGTGAAAGTTTTCTTAACGACTGACTTTCTGAAAAAACAATCAAAGAAGGATTCACACTCCTTGACCTAAACACTATTGTAAAACACGAAATCTACACGACTAATGAAGTCCCTTCATATAGTTTTTATAATCATTACACTATATCTTGTAACCATTCCGGTTCAAGGTCAAATTTCCAAAAAGCCAACTTCAGGCGACATTTCTAAAGCTAGAAAATTCAAAGTTCTATATCCAGACTTCACCGTAGTTGCGAATGCCGCAAAAAACAGTTACCAATTTGACTTCGACCCCAATACTAATAAAGTAATTGCTTATGAAGCAAAAAGCCAAACGCTAATTGCTCTTGAACCCGGTGCCTTATATCAACCATATCAGTTTTTTGATGAAATGTCGGTAGTAGAAAGTGCAGGCGCAATCTATAAAAACAATAAAGTCGTTCCACTCAATCTTAAGAGAGAAAAATTCAATAGCGACCAATTCTTTTATACAGATGCAAAAGTTGCATACTTCAATCTTGATTTTCCTGATTTAGGATTTCAATATTCGACTGAATTCAAAAAAAGGCATCATGATATTAAATTTCTTTCTACGGCCTATCTCCATAGCGATTTACCTTGTCAAAGTAAAACAATTGAAGTAGTTATACCTGAATGGTTAAATATAGAAATAAAAGAAATGAATTTTAAAGGGTATTGTATATCTAAAAATATAAAATTCGATCATTCTAAGAAACAAAAAACAATAACTTATAAAATAAATAATATTGTCGCACGATCCAAAGAATCAAATAGTCCGGGCCCATCCTATATATATCCTCACCTATTGTTCTTGCCTAAATCCTATACGATATCCAATAAAGAAATAAACCTCTTTAGTTCACTCCAAGATTTATACAACTGGTACTGGAGCCTAATTGAAGATTTAGAGGAAAATCCAAAAATTTATTCGGGATTGGTTCAGGAACTTATCGCCCAAAAAAATACGGAATTGAGTAAACTAAAGTCCATATATAATTGGGTCCAAGATAATATTCGTTACATCGCATTCGAAGATGGACTTGCCGGTTTCCAACCTGCCCTATCCCAGGATGTTTTCAACAATAAATATGGAGATTGTAAAGGAATGTCAAATCTTCTAAAACAAATGCTCAAGCTAGCTGGATTTGATGCCCGTTTGGCCTGGATCGGTACAAGAGATATCGCCTATGACTATTCTACACCATCATTGTCCTCTGACAATCATATGATTTGTGCGGTATACATCGAAGATGATTTGATGTTTCTGGATGCCACAGAACAATTCGCCTCTTTGGGCGAATATGCTGAAAGAATTCAGGATCGTCAGGTGCTGATCGAAAATGGAAGCTCATACTTACTTCGTTCTGTTCCAAAACGCAAAATTGAAAGTAACAGCGAGGACACTCAAATTGAATTAGAAATAAACGAAACTTATCTGGAGGGGAGAATCACACATACATTTTCCGGAGAGTGCAAATCATCAATACTTTATCATATAAACAATACACCATATGACAGTCATCGAAATTTGATATTATCCCACATCAATGCAAACGATAAGAACATTTATATACAGGACCTCGAACACAGTAATGCAAAAAACAAAGAAGGAGATTTTAGCATTAATATTGATGCTAAAATCTCCAATCAGATCTCCACTTTTGAATCAGAAAAATACTTTAATCTCGAATTATTCGGAAATGAGTTGTCCTTGATAGATTCCAATAGAGAATCAGATCTATTTATTCCGTTCAAATCAAAAAAGACTAAGTTAATTAAGCTGAAAATCCCTGAAGGTTATGATCTAAAGCATCTTCCTAATGACTTACAAATTAATTCGGAATTCATTCAAATCAATACCTCTTATAGATTGATCGAGAGATATATAATCTGCCACCAGAAAATAATACATCCTAAAGCACATATTCCGCTTAATGCTTTTAATCAATACAATAAATATGTGAATCAATACAATACTCACTCATTAGAGTCAATTTTGATCGAACAAATAAAATAACACTACACATACACATTCTATAAATATGCACAATCCTACTTTCCAAAAACACAGTTTGCTTTGCTTAATCTTTCTGATTTCTATTAATCTTCATGGCAACGATATAGATTTAGCAAACATTAGATCCAAGATGTGGCCAGCAAACGATCCATATGAAAATTTGGTTGATATTCCGGATTCTTTAAGTCAGGAATCGGCAGTGATAATCTTTCAGAACTATATCAACGAGTATCGCGAATTAGAAAACAAGTTGGTAATAGTTAATGCAACCAGGCGAAGAATAAAATTATTAGACCGAAATTCAATTAATAGCTACTCTGAATTCAATTTTGAAGAACTATATGGAAGGAACCATAAATCTGATAAATTATCTGATTTCTTTGTATCCGAAATAAAACTTATAAAACCAAATGGTAACATTATTGATATTGATCTATCTCAAGCGGTTGACTATGGAGAAGCTGGTAAAAAAATAGCCATTCCAAATCTTGAAACAGGTGATATTCTGGACTTTTATTATTACGAGCATGAAGTATTTACTAATCCCGGGAATATGACCTTTCCTCCTATCGTTGCTACCCTTAATCATGAATATCCAATTCTTTACCAAGACATCAATCTTACTACAGACAAGAATTTTCATGTCAATCTAAAAACTATAAATGGCGCACCTGAGGTAAAATCATATAGTCATCCGGATGATCAAACTACAACTACTTATACTATTCGTGATGCGAATAGAATGGCTGAAGAATATTTACAATGGTTTTATCCGCATTGTGAGCTCCCCACAATAAAATTTCAGGTATCCTACCTTCAAGATCAATCGGCAGCCAAAGAGCTGAAGGCATTTGTAAACTCCAATATCAGATTAAAACAGCAGGTTTCCTCAGAAGAAGTACTCAGTTTGGTGAACAATACCATTCGAATTGAACCACTCAATGATGAGCGACTAACAGACTACATATATTCGAATGACCCAAATAGTACAGTGGAACATTTGAAGCTCGCTTATAACTTTCTTCGTTTTTATCGATTCGTTGATCTTTATGAAAGATTCATGTACTCCGAGGCAGGATTGGGAATTGATGTATGGAGCTATGGGAATACAATACTTACCGATGAAAATTTCATTGAGGTAATGGGGGGATATCTTTTAGAGGAAAATATACCCTTTGAAATTTTGGCCACAATTCCCAGACAATACGGTCCATTGGATGAACTAATCCTTGCTGATGAATTGACTTACATGATTAAGGTAAATCTTGATCATCCTGTTTATCTAAGTCGGTTCACTACCAATACATCCTTCAATGCTATTCCCTTTGATGTAGAAGGTCAGGAAGCCTACTGCATTGTAGTAAGCGAGAGAGGCCAATTTATTTCTCTCAAAAAACAGCTGATACCAGAATCCAATTCAAACAATAACAAATCAACCACGAGATCAAGAGTATCCTGGAATTCGGAAGCCATCGATGAAATTAGTATAGAACGTAATGTCGAACTCTATGGGAAAAACATGGACTTTGACAGAGAGGAATTACTCAGTATTTACAACATCATTCTGGAAGAGGAGCAAAGATTGGATTTGGAGCCGTTTCCGGATCGCTTTGATATGAAAGAATCCGATATTGCAACATTCAATGAATTATTGTTAGATGACTTGATCCAAACTAAACTTGAACAAACGGAACTTTTCAAAATTACCACCTCAAGTGAATACGACTTCGATCTTCATAACTATAAGCATTTTGGAATTCTAAATACCGGAAGATGGGATGATGAATTTAAGTTTGAAGATCAATTCACCACTAAGGGTTTGGCTAAAAAGTCAGGGTCAAATGTCATCCTTAATGTTGGCCAACTAATAGGTAAACAGATGAGTATAAATGCATGTCAGGTAGAACGAAATGATAATGTTCATATGGCTTTTGCAAGATCATTTGAAGATGAAATTACTATTGATATACCCGATGGATATCAAGTCATTGGAATAGATCAATTGAATACTGGAATTGAAAATATTACCGGAGGATTCATTTCCAAAGCAAAACTCAAAGACAAAAAGCTCCATATTCTTGCCAGGAAATTCTATTCAAAAAACACTGTGTCTGCTAAAAACTGGCCATTGATGTTGGAATTTCTTGATGCAGCATATCAGTTCTCACAAGAAAAAATTCTACTAAGGAAGATAAAAAGCACTGAATCAAGAGAATTGAAACAGTAGCATAAGATACCATGAAACCATAGAACTATTCCTTAAAGCGGCAGTATTCCTGTCGCTTTTTTTATTTGTTTGCCTACAAGTAATATATATGGATTGATCTTACTTATAGATCTCTCTGGCATAGAACATTTTAGCGATTGATATTTGGCAGGGTGATAGAGTTAAAAAATTAACTGATTCTAAATATTAATTGAGATTCTAGTACATATTACAATTTAATTAAATATATTCGATGTAGTTACATGTTAACCGTCCCATTACTGATTAACACTACCTACTTAGACAATAGTCTATTGTCTTAAGACTTACTTACTGATCTAAAAGCAACCTATAACGTGTGGATTGTCTACACCTGTTTGATTGCATACAACCGATTATACTCCCTCCTTGATACTATTTCAGGCTTATCACTATTTCCATTCCACGAGCGAAGAGAACGTGGATGATTTGCTAATCTTTCATTAAAAGAGTTAATAATGAACCCAACTGATTACCCTTTTTACAGAGATTCCTATCTCTATTCCGCACTAATTGCATTATTGAAGCCAATCCCTCTAGCGATTTTACTAATTGCGCCATTCTTTTCCTATGGTGCCAATGTAGTTGATAACTCTTCCGGTGACCAATGTGGTCCATGTGAAGAGTACTGTACCTTAACCATTGGATATTGGGGTACACATCGCGAAGCCAAAGGTAACAATGGCTTGCCCGGAACATCAGATTTAATTCCTGGTGGAATTACAATAAGTGCTGATTGTTTTGGTTTTCCCATGACTAAACATTTAACCCTGGATTGTGTACATTCGATTTTACCCCCAAAGCCGGAATACGACTGTGGACAATACAGTAACAATCTGATTCGGCAATACATTGGCCTGTATCTCAATACTTTGTTAGATGAAGATCTTGGGGATTTAAAATTAGGTAGTATTAGATGTATTGACCTCAATTCTACAGAAGGTACAGTTCAAAACCTGTTAGAAAGAGCAGCTAAACTTATTGTATGCGGTGGTTACAGTACTTCTATTGCCGAAGACATGGATGCCATCAATGAACGATTTGATGAATGTCAGAAGAATACTAATTGTGATGGTTCATGTCCTGGCGAATGTGATGAAAAGCCATGCTATACTGTCGAATGTATCGATGGTGAATGTGTTTATACTCCTCGGGATTGCGATGATGGTGATCCGTGTACAATAGATTACTGCGATCCGGTCACTGGTGAGTGTATCAACAAACCAAAAGATTGTGACGACGGGAACCCATGCACTATGGATTATTGCGATCCGGTCACTGGCGAGTGTGTTAACAAACCGAAAGACTGTGATGATGACAATCCGTGCACCATCGATTATTGCGATCCAGTCACTGGCGATTGTGTCAACAAACCGAAAGACTGTGATGACGGCAATCCGTGCACCATCGATTATTGCGACCCAGTCACTGGCGATTGTGTCAACAAACCGAAAGACTGTGATGA
>JAHHJQ010000431.1 GCA_018680005.1 Bacteroidia bacterium
GAACAACCCAATGCTGAGCATGCTAACCAATTGATTGAATTGTATGCCGAGTATGTTCAAAACAATCCCAATGATGTCGACGAAAATGCAAGATTGCTTCAAAAATCAGCTCGCTTGTATAAAGATAATAAGGAATATATCAAAGCAGCAGGAATACTTGTAATGGCTATCAAGCAGTTTTTCGTAAGTACTTCAACGGCAGAGAATATCATAGAACTAGCTACGATATATCAAGACAACCTGGACAATCAAGAAGCCTATATTGCAACACTAAATGGTTTTCTTAATGCCTTCCCTGACCATGAAGCGGCTGAGGAAATAAGTATTGAACTTGGAGAGACACGAGTAAATATCACAGAGCATATGATAGATTTAGGGACCGCGATTTTTGAAACCCCCGATGGATCACCTGGATTCGATCCCGATGCCGCTAATCGTTACATCGGCCATTCTGAGCTATACGCAATGACCAATGGAGGCAATTCAGAATTGGCGTCCGAACTTTTGATGAAAGCCGCCAGTGTAGCACGGACCGGAAACAGTTATACAAAAGCATTGGAGTTTTATCAATGGATCAGCCAGATTTACCCAGAAACAGATGCGGGGAAGAAAGCACTATTTCTCCATGCATTCACCCTCGATAATGATATGGGTAAAAAAGAAGAAGCCAAACCATTATACGAGCAATTTATAGCTGCCCATCCGGAACATTCATTTGCTGATGATGCCGAATTCCAATTGAAGAACCTGGGAAAATCCAGCAGCGAGATCATAGATGCTTTTGAGAAGGAGCCTAATACTTCAAATTAACTGCCTTTCTATCGAAAGGACTGAGCAGCGTACCCTTTACTTTTGCTTCGACTTCTATTCGGAATTCCGATGACACCTTGCTATACCATTTGGCAGCCTTGGCAATACCGCGATATAGAATATTTTTAGATTGGAATTCATCCATTTCAGAAATCATCATATCAAAAGGCACTTCAAACTCGAAACTGGTAATTTCTTCAGGATTTATTTCCTCGTTGAGTTCTATTTCTATTCTGCCCAATTCATATTCATCGGTGAGCTTATCCCGCTTTCTTCCTCTACTGTATTTTTCGATAACGATGATGACAGCGGACTCCACGGTCTGTGGGTTCATAGAAGAGAAATGTAATTTTCCCTGGACTACTCCACTTTGGACCGATACCTCTTCAGGAATTTCCAATTCGACCTTTATTCCTTCTATTCCGAGAAATTTCTTTACTCTGCCTAACATACTTATTGAATTATGTTAATGGTCAATTTAGTTAAATCCAGAATCAAGATCAAAGAAATTCTATAAAGGTGACAACTCTCAGGATAAAATCAAACCATTCGGCGATGCCAGCTTTCTCCCAAAGGGATCAGAAACTTTGCATCCAATTCGCCTTTGGTCTTTACCAACGTGTTCGCAACAATCGTTTTGTCATCGATCTCCCCAGATTGGTAAAGACGCAAAAAATCATTGCGACCCGCGAGCTGAAATCCTCCATCCGAGACAAAAGAGAAATTCATTCTATCAAAGAGATCTATATCAAACTGTTCCTGCATCTCTTTTAAAAAGTGAACTGATGCGTCAATAGAACATCCACTCGCTCCGGCTTGACTTTCGTCTACCATTAGAAGAACAAATAGATCTTCAATGACCTGGGCATGGGCCTTTAACGACCGATTATGGCTAACCCACCTTTGAGCAAAGGACTTAAGTAGCGCATTCATGTTATCCCGCTCAGCTTCGCTCAATCTTCGATTTGCAGTATAGATCCATACTCTGCTTTGTTCTGAAAAATCTGGAACTCCTACCATTACATCATAAACCATTATTCTGTACAATCAGTTCAGCAAGGTCATACACCATTATATCATCTTGTTTTTCCTTGGCTTTCATTCCATCCATAAGCATAGTGATGCAAAAAGGACAATTAGCTGCTACCATGTTGCGCCCGGTATCTAGAATTTCCTGTGCTCTTGCTTCATTAATTCTTTCATCTCCGGGTTCATCTTCTTTAAACATCTGAGCACCACCAGCGCCACAACAGAGCCCATTTGACTTGCTCCTGTCCATTTCCTTAATATCAGCATTAAGAGCGTTTAAAACACTCCTGGGCGCATCATAAATTCCATTGACACGTCCGATATAACAGCTATCATGGTATGTAATTTTTTTGTCCTTCAATGCACCGTCTTCCTTGATCTTTAACTTGCCTGATGCTATGATTTGATCAAGATATTCTGTGTGATGAATTACTTCAAAAGACCCCCCCAATTCTGCATACTCATTTCTTAAAGTATTATAACAATGAGGGCAGGTCGTAACAATATTTTTGACATCGTACATTTTGAGGGTCTCAATGTTTTGAAGTGCCAGCATTTGGAACAAAAATTCATTGCCAGCTCGTCTTGCCGGGTCTCCAGAACAACTTTCTTCATTTCCGAGGATAGCATACGAAATGCCCGCCGCTTCCAATAGTTTGCAAAAAGCTATAGTCACTTTTTGAGCTCTGGGATCAAATGATCCTGCACAACCCACCCAATATAGAATCTCCGGCGCTTTGTCCTGTGCTGCCAATTCTGCCATTGTGTACACCACGAGTTTTGACATATATACTGTTATTTACTTTTTCTTTGTTTTCGATTACGCTTTTAAATCCTGTGCCCACTTATCTCTATCATCTGAAATGGCCCACACAGATCCGGTATTCTCCATACTGTTGAACATCGGCAACCAATCAGCAGGCCCGGTAGACTGGGTAAGGATCTCGTGCCTTCTCAATTTAAGAATTGGATCCAGCGGATCAATTAATACAGGACACGCTTCTACACATGCATTACAAGTCGTACATGCCCTGATCTCCTCGACATCAATGCGATCAAATAGCGTTTTACCATCCTGATAGTTCTCAGATGATAATTTAACATCTTCTGCCTTTTTAGCAGGATCAATAAATTCTTTATTACCAGAATCCAGGTTAAACCCTACTTCTGCTGTCCTGTCCCGGATATCCATTAATATTTTTCTGGGCGATAGTTTCTTACCAGTAAGATTGGCAGGGCAAACCGAGGTGCATCGACCACATTCAGTGCAGGTATATGCATCCATGATATTCTTCCAGCTCAGGTCAAAAATATCCTTAGCTCCAAATTCAGGAAGTTCAGCAGATTCATCAACAGGCATTTCCGGAGCCAGCCCCATCATGGATTTAACTTCATTCATGATTTCGGGCATATTCTCCATTTTGCCACGAGAAGATTGACTGGCATAATACGTATTGGGAAAAGCAAGAAATATATGCAAATGCTTGGAATAAGGAAGATAATTCATGAATCCAAAGACCACCAAAATATGTAACCACCAACCCGCTCTTTCAATACCGACCAGTGTACTTGTTTCTAATCCTCCAAAGATTGCCGGACCTGCGAAGGAAGATATCATCATGCCTCCGGTAGTCGGATAGTGTTGTGCATCTATACTTTGCAACAGATAATCCGAACCATTCATAGAAAAAATGCCGATTAGTAGCAGGATTTCTAAGTATAGGATAATGTTACCATCCAATTTAGGCCAACCTGTCATCTCATCTTTGTGAAAACGAGGGACTTTGAGCAGATTCCTCCGAATGAGAAAGATCAGCGTAGCTACAAAAGCGAGCACGGAAAGTAACTCTATGAACCCAATGATAAATGGATACAGAGCTCCGATTTTATCTACAAAGAATCGATGCGTCCCAAATACCCCGTCTATCAATATTTCTATAAGCTCAATCTGTGTCAGTATAAACGCTACATATATGAATAAATGGAATATGCCGGGGATCCATCTTTTGAACATTTTTCCCTGACCAAAGGCCACCAAGGCAACATTTCTCCAACTCTTTGCACTGTCTAATTCTAAGTTCTCATCCTTT
>JAHHJQ010000433.1 GCA_018680005.1 Bacteroidia bacterium
TATCACCACCATAGCACTTCGCTGTCACGTCTTTTCGAAGGGCAGATATAGTTTCTCTGGCGATAATTTTGGCACCTATTGCTGCCTGAATGGCGATCAGAAACTGCTGCCTTGGGAGCAGTTCTTTTAATTTTTTACAAATCTTGCGACCAAATGATTCTGCCTTGGTTCTGTGCACTAACGCGGATAAGGCATCTACAGAATCTCCATTTAAGAGAATATCCAATTTCACCAAATCAGATGCCCGATACTCAATTGGGGTATAATCAAAAGATGCATATCCTCTTGATATAGATTTTAATCGGTCATAGAAATCAAAAACGATTTCTGCCAGAGGCAACTCAAATTGGAGCTCTACCCTGTCCGTTGTCAGATAAGATTGATTCGTTAATGCACCGCGTTTCTCCATAGCCAGTGTCATAATCTGTCCGATATAATCTGGCTTAGTTATGATCTGGGCCGAGATGAAAGGCTCCTCTACCCGATCCAAATAATTTGAATCAGGTAGTTCAGAAGGTGTATTTACAATAAGTTTTTCACCCTTAGTCGTATAGGCGACATACGATACGTTTGGGACTGTAGTAATTACTTCCTGATCGAATTCACGAGAAAGTCTTTCCTGGATAATTTCCAAATGCAGCATACCCAAAAATCCACATCTAAATCCAAACCCAAGTGCGGTCGATGTTTCCGGCTCATAGACCAGTGAAGCATCATTAAGCTGCAATTTTTCTAAGCTATCCCTAAGGTCCTCAAAATCATCATTATCTATTGGGAAAATTCCCGCAAAGACCATTGGTTTTACTTCTTCAAACCCTTCTATCCCAACATCACATGGATTATCCGCAAGGGTAATAGTGTCACCAACTTTAATTTCTTTGGATTCCTTAATTCCGGTAATAATATAACCCACGTTTCCGGCAGTTAACTCCTTCTTGGGGATCTGCTTAATTTGAAGTATACCGATTTCATCAGCGAAGTATTCTCCTCCGGTATTGAAAAATCTGACTTTATCTCCTTTCTTGAGCTCACCATTGATGATTCGAAAATAAGCAACAACACCTCGGTATGAATTGAACATGGAATCAAAGACCAAAGCTTGCAATGGCGCTTTTTCATCACCTTTAGGTTCAGGAATTCTATGAACAATAGCTTCTAGAATGTCCTCCACTCCAATGCCTGTCTTCCCACTTGCAAGAACAATATCCTCGAGATCACACCCAATCAAATCCATGATCTGATCCGATACTTCATCTATCTGTGCACTTTCCATGTCCACCTTATTCAGAATTGGGATAATCTCCAGGTCATGCTCTATGGCCAAATAAAGATTGGAAATGGTCTGAGCCTGTATGCCTTGAGATGCATCTACAAGAAGCAATGCACCTTCACAGGCGGCTATTGATCTTGACACTTCATAAGAGAAGTCCACATGTCCGGGGGTATCAATAAGATTGAAAGTATATCGCACTCCGTCTTTTGCGTTGTAGTACATTTGGATAGCGTGACTCTTGATGGTTATACCTCGTTCGCGTTCGAGGTCCATGCTATCCAATGCCTGATCTTTCATGTCCCTTTCCGAGATCGTATTCGTAAACTCTAAGAGCCGATCTGACAAAGTACTTTTGCCATGATCAATATGGGCAATAACACAGAAATTCCTAAAATTCTTCATCGGCAACAAATATACACCCTTTTGAACTCTGGATTTTTGAATATTTCTAACCAAATAGAAGTAATGAAAGTTCATGTAAGAGTCTTTTTCAAAATGCCTTTCGTGTTGGTTTTTGTTTGCAAAAGGATACATTCGGCTATCTTGCAATTCTGATCAATTTCCTGACTTAAAACACACTTGATCCATGAGCTCCAGTAATCATATCCAATGTCCCAATTGTGGTCACAACATTCCAGTGGAAGAAGCACTCAATCAACAAGCGGAAATTCGCATTCGGAAAGAAATGGAACAAAAAGTTGCCCAACAAAACGCGATTCTTTTTCAGCGACAGCAACAATTGGAGGTAGCTCATAAGCAGTTTGAGGAGACAAAAAAGAAGGAAAACGAGCTTTTTCAAGCCCGCTTGGCGAAAAAACTAACCGAAGAAAAATCCAAGCTGACCAAAGAACTACAGAGCGAACTTGTCGAAAAAATCCAAATTCTAGAAAATGATCTGGATAAGCGAAAAAAGGAAAATCTCGCGCTAAAAAAATTAGAAGTTCAATTGCTTCAAAAAGAAAAGGCCATCAATGATGCTCAAGAAGAATTGGAAGTCAAAATGCAAAAAACGCTTCTTGAAAAACAGAGTATCATTGAAGACAAAGTGAGAGCCAAAGAACAAGAGAAATTTAGCCTTGAAAAAAGAGAATTTGAAAAGCAATTGGCAGATCAGAAGAAACTCATATATGAAATGCAGCGAAAAGCTGAACAAGGTTCTATGCAACTACAAGGTGAGGTAATGGAAATAGCTCTTGAAGATATTCTCAGAAGTGAGTTCCCATTTGATCTGATTGACGAAGTACCAAAAGGAATTCGTGGCGCTGATGTTGTCCAAACCGTAGTGAATTCAGTTCAAAAGACTTGTGGAAAGATTATCTACGAGAGCAAAAGAACCAAAGCTTTCTCAAATGGATGGATAGAAAAATTGAAAAAAGATCAAAGAGAGGAAGGTGCTGAAATCGCAGTCCTGGTGACCGAGGTAATGCCAAAAGAACTTAAAAAATTTGGACAGATAGAGGGTGTATGGATATGTACTTTTTCAGAATTCTCCAGCCTCGTGTATGTCTTACGCGAAATGCTCACTAAGACTCAATCCATTAAAAATGCAGAAGAGAACAAGGGTACAAAAATGGAAGTGCTATATGGATTTTTGACAAGTGATGAATTTAGAATGCAGGTCGAAGCCATCGTTGAAGGTTTTTCAGGACTAAAAGCAGAAATGGATAAGGAAAAACGAGCTATGCAAAGAATATGGAAAGAGCGTGAGAAACAACTAGAAAAAGTGATTGGAAGTACAATCGATATGTATGGCTCCATTAAAGGTATCGCCGGCAATGCCATAGGTGCTGTTCAGGCTTTGGAGCTACCCTATTCAGCAGATGATGACAAGTTGGTTTGATATTTGTTCAGAAATATTAAAACATATAAATAATCTGTAATAAGTAGTGTATTGATATACTATTTGTTATCTATGTATTTCAAATTATAATTCAGAATTATAAGAATGTAACTCACTGAACTAATTTTATAATACCAGACTTAATCCTGAAACCGTGCACGTTGAAAATCCATATCTAAGGAGATTTCAGAAATTCCTCTATTTCTTTCTCTTCCTTATACCAATTACCTGTTTTTCACAGGACAATCCGTTTGAAGCAGATTTTAGTGTTGGAATCCATACTCTTTTCGGAGATGGCATTGACAGACTTCCTGAGGAATTCGAAGTAGGGCTTGTTTATGAAGGGGCTCTTCAGTATAGAGCAGGGACATTTGGGCTCGTGTTGAAAGGAGGATTTTGGCACAACAAGTTCGATCTTCAAGGTAGAAGTATCTATGATCCAATAACTAACACTACAGGAGGTACGATTACTTATAATCAAAGATTGGAGGATTTTAGTGCACACTATTTGCTTTTCGGAATCCTATATCATGTGGATAGTGGCCCTTTTAGTCTTCAAATCGCTCCAGTAGCAGGTGTTCAAAGATTCTATTTCCCCCATTTCAGCGCTGTAGCTCAAGTGAGTGGTATGTTTCCTCCAAAGGAAATTCTGCGGTTTAGATCACTATTTGGTCCCGGACTTAGTGCAGGTCTGGGTCTTAAAGTCGGTTACAGGATTAATCCCAGAACCGCAATCAATTTGAAACTTGATTATCTACAGACTTTCACCAATGATGGCTTCAGATATTGGTTGAGAGAAATCGCACCCGTTGACACCAACAACAACAATGCTATAGATGTCAACGAAACATATAATGCGCCTATCGGCAATTTTTACAACTGGGATCCTCTAAGAAGTTTGAAAGCTAGCTTGGGTGCAAGTTTTGCGCTCGGTAAGTCAATGTCAGCCACTGAAGATGAAGAAGCACCTTCACTCGCCCCGACAGCACTGGATGTTGATGTATCTGCAGGATACAATGCCCTTTTTGGAAAAGGAATTGATAATCTTCCAGGAAATATCGATGGAGGTTACAATACAGATCTTACCATAAACTATCGTCTCGGAAGATGGGGAGCAGCATTTCGGTTTGGATTTTGGGACAATAAATATGATGTCACATCAGAGGGCTTTCTAGGAGTTGGCGGTGTAGTGATAGACACTTATCAGAGATTAGATAATCTCAGCTCTCATTATTTCACCCTGGGACCTATCATTCCGATTTACAACGAATCAGATTCGAAAATCAAATTTGAAGTAATTCCTCAAGTAGGAATTCAAAGAATATATTTTCCACACAGTTGGATCAGAGCCACTACTCCAACTAGCACAAGTAGATTCCTAAATCGGGTTTATTCTCAGTTAGAAACTGGGTTGAGTGCAGGTCTCGGTGCCAATATCTTATACGAAGTTGGAAACAACCTGTCATTAAAATTAAGTATTGACTATATCTCCACAATTACGGAAAAGGCGTTGGGATATAAAGTTCAATCATTGAATTTCGGAACTACAGGGGGGAATACCCTCGTTGGTCCGGTTACATTGCCAACGGCCAGTGGAAGGGGATTTGCTAATCGAGATCGCCTGGAGAGAATCGGAATAGGACTCGGCTTATCCTATAACCTGTTTAAGAAACCGGTTAAAGAAGCAATGGAGCCAAAAGACATACAGGAAATGATCGAGGAAAAAGAAGAACCTGCGACGGATAGTATAGATGTAATCATAACGGATCCAGTTCCTGAACCTGTAGAGGAAGTACCTGCAGAAGAAGTTGTACCTCCACCTGCTGAGCCAGTTCCTCCGCCACCACCCGTGGTAGAACCGCCCGTTAAAGAACCAGAACCAATCAAGCCACCTGAAGTGGTATACAGAGTTCAATTTGTTGCACTCTCAAAAGACATTAAGACTTTCAACGAATTGAAGCAATACGGCACAGTCATACTCGAATTCTTCTCCGAACAAGGACTTTACAGATATATGGTAGGAGATGGAAAGACGCTACAGGAAGGATTAGACTTGCTTGATACAATTCATAATAACGGTTGGCCGAAGGCATTCCTTGTTAAATACGAAAATGGTGTAAGAACAAGAGTCCGATAGGACGGACATACATCAAAGAAGGAACGCATCGGAAGTTAGTTTTCGATGCGTTTTTGTATACTATGCCATGACTAAGGATGTGCTGCAACCCAAGTTGAGCCATCTTCAAAGAACTCTTTCTTCCAGATGGGGACTGTCTCTTTCAAAGTATCAATAGCTTCCTCGCAGGCAGCAAATGCAGCCTTTCGGTGCGGTGCAGAAACAGCAATAATGACCGGGATTTCGGATATCCTCAAAATCCCAATGCGATGGTGGATTGCTATTTTGTGAATGTTGTGATGATCTAGAAGACGTAATGCTATCTTTTCCATTTCAAGAATGGCCATCGTGGTATAGGCTTCAAATTCCAATTTCGTAACCCGACGATCCTTGGTATGATCTCTAACAGTTCCAACGAATATCGCCTCTGCTCCACAATCAGATCTTGTGATAAACTCACGGCAACGCTCTACACTGAGAGAAGTATCTAGAATTTGGATGTCAATCCTTCTTTTATCCATTTCCAACTATGGTTTATCCACCACTAACAGGTGGAATGATCGCAACTTCATCACCGTCAAGGATAACATCCGAACCAGAGCTATATTCATTGTTGACAGCAACCGCAAGGCTGCGCACATCTATAAATTCCGGAAACTGATCAATTAGCGCTTTTTTCAATTTCGATGTTGTTGTCGGCATTTCAATATTGAATTGGACGCTTGAACCGCCCATAATATCCCTGGCTATTCCGAATGCCAATATTTTAAGCTTAGTAGTCATGTGTTCCGATCTCTTTGATCCCAAAGGTAGGACTATCTCAAAAATAAATAGAAAGGCTTTGGTGATAGCACTACATTTGCTGTTTCGAGACCAGGAAATCATGACGGAGAACGCAAGGAAGGTGGTAAGAACATATAAGAAAGCATATAGCGGTCACCCTCCTGCTATATGGCTGATAAGTGGTATCACCTTGATCAACCGGATGGGAAGCATGGTGATCCCATTTCTTTCGGTTTATCTTACGACAGTGCTTGGATACTCGCTAACGACAGCAGGTTATCTTGTAAGTGCATATGGTTTGGGTTCATTAGTCGGATCATACTTGGGCGGAAAACTCACCGATCGATTTGGTTCTTCAAATCTCATACTATTCAGTCTGTTCTTTGGTGGTATTTCATTCATTTGCTTACAGTTTGCGGAGCAAATTATTCCTTTGTTTGTGATGATATTCATTACTTCTGCTTTGAGTGACTGTTACCGTCCCGCTATGTCCACTTTTGTTGGAAATAATTCACCCGGAGGCACGGCAGGAAGATCTATGGCGCTCGTTCGAATTGCAGTCAATTTGGGAATGGCGCTTGGCCCGGCACTTGGCGGATTTATTGCCGTACTTCTTGGATACAAAGCATTATTCTGGATAGATGGGATCACATGCATAATCGCCGGAATCATCTTGAAAATATTACTAAAACGAATACCGATAGCTGAGGAAGACATTCGCAAAAGCCCGGATGTTGAAACTCATTCCACTTCAAAAATCTATCACGATAAGAAATACGTGCGAATGTTAGTAGTCACCTTCTTTATGGCAATTTGTTTTCTCCAATGGTTCCATACAGTACCGGTATTTATCAAGACAGAATGGGGTTTTGATGAAAGATATATTGGTTCGATGATGGCGATCAATTGTCTGCTAATTGTGCTCATAGAAATGCCATTAGTGGACATTTTGGAAAGTCGTGGAAAAATGAGCGCTGCCATGCGAATGGGACTGATCTTTTTTATAGGTTGTTTCATGCCTTTCTTTTTTAATGGAGGAATTCTGCTTTATATCATCGCAGTAATTCTCTTCTCTTTTGGTGAAATTCTATTTCTTCCCTTTAATAATGCGTATGCTATCAACTTGAGTCCTTCAAAAAACAGAGGTGCTTATATGTCCTGGTATTGGATGGTTTGGGGATTCTCAAGCATCATAGCGCCACTAGTTGGTTTTCAACTGGTCGCCACTGTTGGATATTATTGGTTTTGGACTATTATGGGG
>JAHHJQ010000005.1 GCA_018680005.1 Bacteroidia bacterium
CTTCAGAACTACATCGATGAATATCAATTTACGCTTTGGAAATTCGAGTATCGTGGACGTCTTTCAAAAAGAGAAAAACGTCAGGTTCTGAAAATGCAAGACCAAATTGTCGAATCACTAACGTATGCATTGAACAACAGAGAGGTGGTACGTAGCTGGCGAAATATAGGAAACCGAAATGGTCGAAATGGACGGGGGGGCAGTGACTGGCAAGGGAATAGAAACGATAACAATAGAAGTGGAGGGATGTGTCCTCCACCTTCTCGTGACAACAAACCCCGAAGGAGGTCTACATTCTGATCAGACAAAATGTGAGTGAATAATTATTAAGCTTTGTTTGGTGGACCCGGACGTTATTATGACACCGGGTCTTTTTATTCAAACGTTTGCCATCGAATATCATATTTGGCTAGCTATAATTTGGTCGAAATATAGTTTGGAATAAGTTCAAAAAACCATAGTAATTTCTATTTTGCACGCTTTCTAAAGTGAATCTTATCGATCAACTAAAGGTTAGATTCTCAGAATTCAAAGTATCTAAACTGAAGAGGCATGGCATTTTATTTTCAAAGTGAATCTGGAAAAGCAGCGAACACGTATGATGCTATAGTTGTGGGATCCGGAATAAGTGGAGGTTGGGCAGCAAAGGAATTATGTGAAAAGGGGCTGAAAACGATCATGCTCGAACGCGGAAGGAATGTGAAGCATATCGAAGATTATCCTACCATGATGATGGACCCGTGGGATGCTCCTAATCGCGGAAGGGTAGGCGAAGAAGAATTAAAAGACTATCAGGTTCAGAAAAGGACGGGGTATACAATATCAGAGTATTCGAAGCACTTCTT
This sequence comes from Bacteroidia bacterium, assembly GCA_018680005.1. Lineage (GTDB taxonomy): Bacteria > Bacteroidota > Bacteroidia > Chitinophagales > Saprospiraceae > HDS-20. The sequence goes on from JAHHJQ010000005.1 coordinate 846, forward strand.
TGTTAAGGACACGGAACATCCATATACCGAAGTAAAAAGATTTGATTGGATGCGTGGATACCATGTCGGCGGCCGGTCACTACTATGGGGACGTCACTGCTATCGGATGAGTGATCTGGATTTTGAAGCGAATGCAAGGGAAGGAATAGCAGCGGATTGGCCGATAAGATATAATGAACTTGCTCCTTGGTATGACTATGTAGAAGATTTTGTAGGAATACAAGGTATGAAAGAAGGTCTTGCCCATCTACCGGATGGTCCTTACCTGCCATCGATCCCACTCAATTGTGTTGAATCTCACGCACGGGACAAAATCAAAGAAAAATTGGGGTATACGCTAACAGCCGGAAGAACAGCCAATCTCACCATCCCACATAAAGGTAGAGGCAAGTGCCAGAACAGAAATCGCTGCATTCGGGGTTGTCCTTATGGCGCTTATTTTTCTACACAGTCTTCAACACTCCCCGCAGCAGAGGCTACCGGGAATCTGACATTGCGACCATACTCTATTGTGCATTCTGTTATTTATGACGACGATGCCGGAAAGGCCGTCGGAGTTAGGGTCATTGATGCAGAAACTAAAGAATCGATGGAGTTTTATGCCAAAGTGATTTTCTTAAATGCATCATGTCTGCCGACGACTTCGATCATGATGAATTCAACATCCAAACGCTTCCCCAATGGTTTGGGAAATGATAGTGGTGAACTGGGACATAATCTGATGGACCATCATTTCAAAGCTGGAGCTGTGGGTACTTTCAATGGCTTCAATGATAAATACTATAAAGGCCGAAGACCTGCCGGGTTCTACATTGCAAGATTTAAAAATCTGGATGCACGTTCCAGAAGCTCAGAATATCTGAGAGGGTATGGATATCAGGGAAGTGCTAGTAGAACCAATTGGACGAGATACATTGCTGAAGCCCGTATCGGAGCAGAAATGAAGCATGTCTTAATGGAACCAGGACCTTGGCGAATGGGTATGATGGGTTTTGGGGAAATGTTGCCCTATCATGAGAATCATATCCAACTTGATTATGAAAATGTGGATAAGTGGGGATTGCCGACGCTCGTCATTGATTGTGAGTTCAAGGAAAATGAGCTGGCGATGCGAGAAGATATGAAGCAATCCGGCGTAGATATGTTGGAGGCAGCCGGATTCACAGATATATTCAAATATGATGATATCGGTGGGCCAGGATTGGGTATTCATGAAATGGGTACCTCAAGAATGGGCAGAACTAGGAAGACTTCAGTGCTCAATGGCAACAATCAGGTTCACGGTTGTCCCAATGTATATGTCACCGATGGAGCCTGTATGACTTCAGCGGGAAATCAAAATCCTTCTATCACCTATATGGCGCTAACTGCCAGAGCATGTGATCATGCAGTGAAAGAATTGAATAAACTAAACATGTAAGAGTCAAGAATACGATTTATGAAAAGACGTGATGCGCTAAAAAATACAGGTTTATTTGTTGGAATATCTTTGAGTGCAGGGGCCATATCTACCTTGTTTCAAAGCTGTAAGGAAGCTCAATCCGCTGATATATGGAAACCGGATTTTATACCGGAAGATTTAGTAGATCTGGTAGCTGAAATTGCTGAAACCATCTTACCTAAAACAGATTTGCCGGGAGCCAAGGACTTAAAAATTCATCAGTTTCTTGATCGAGCCTGGAGTTTGTTTTACAAACCAGAGATTAAACAGCACATCATGAAAGGACTGCTTGCCTTTGATGATGATTGCAAAGCTGCCACAGGCAAGCAATATCTTGCTCTGTCAGAAGAGGAGAGACATAATTACCTTGTTGAACTTGACAAGCAAGCTTTGGCAATAATGGATGATGATGAGGAGGTTAGTTTTGGTGGCCGATCTCCACAGGATGAACCTTTTGTGCCTATTCGAGCAGAAGATGCGGAAGATGATCTGGATTTTGATCCATTTTTTAGCTACATAAGGGGTAATGTACTATGGGCCTACTATACATCAGAAGAAATAGGAAAAAATGTATTGACCTATGATCCCATTCCTGGTCAGGCCATAGGTTGTATGGATCTCGAACCTGACATGAAAGTATATAGCTTTTGACGATCGAATGATATGAAAAGACGTGAACTGATAAGAGATTTGGCTATTGGAACTACTGTATTGAGCACAGCAAGTTTGAGCTTGGCAAATTGCAGTGATCCTGCTACTAAATCACAAACATCAGAGTCTACTGGACTTAAAGGAAACATCAATCACTCTGTATGTCGCTGGTGCTATGATGATATGCCTATCGAATTGCTGTGCGAAAAGTCAGCAGATATGGGTATCAAATCAATCGATCTTGTTGGTGAAGAAGATTGGCCGATATTGGTAAAATATGGCTTGACGAGCGCCATGGGCAATGGGACATGGATGAGTTTAACCGATGGTTTTTGTAATCCGAAATTTCATGCGCCCTTAGTTGAAAAGTATATGGACCTTATACCGAAAGCCGCAGATAATGGTATCAAAAATATTATCTGCTTCTCCGGTAATAGGACATCGGAAATCTCGGATAAAGAAGGTCTTGAACATTGTGCTAAAGGATTGGAGTCCATTGTCAAAACGGCTGAAAATGCGGGTGTTTATGTAGTCATGGAATTGCTTAATTCTAAAGTAGATCATAAGGGGTATATGTGTGATCATACGGTTTGGGGAGCCGCACTGGTTGACAAGATTGGCTCACCTCATTTCAAATTGCTTTATGATATTTATCACATGCAGATCATGGAAGGTGATATCATAGCAACCATAGGCAAGTATCCGGATTATATCGCGCACTATCATACAGCAGGGGTGCCAGGCAGAAATGAAATTGACGAAACCCAGGAGTTGTTTTATCCGGCAATAATGAATGCCATAAAAAACACGGGCTTCAAGGGTTACGTTGCGCAGGAATTTATACCCAAATCAGAAGATGCCATGGCCTCCCTTAAAGAAGGAATCCTGATTTGTGATGTATAATAATCGACGAATACAAATATTAAAAAACTTGAATATGAAATTTTATTGGATAGTTATATTAGGAATTGGTATTGTTAGTGAAGCTTGTGCTCAGATTACTGATCCAAAAGCGACTAAAGTTTGGGAACCAGAGCCAAGAGTAGTCAAAGTGGGGAATTCTAATTCTGCAGCACCATCTGATGCCATCAGCTTATTCGATGGTACCAATATGGATGCATGGCAACACGAAGATGGTTCCCCTGTCAACTGGAAACTGGAAGATGGTATGATGACTGTGGTCGACGGCGCAGGCGGTATCTTTACGAAAGAAGCATTTGGAGATTGTCAGCTGCACATTGAATGGCGAGCACCAATCGTAATCGAAGGTGAAGGTCAGGACAGGGGCAATAGTGGTGTTTTTCTACAGAACAAATATGAAGTCCAAATATTAGACAGTTATCAAAATAGAACTTATTCCAATGGCCAAGCTGGCTCGATATATAAACAGCATATTCCTTTGGTCAACGCCATGCGTCCACCTGAAGAATGGCAGACCTATGATATCATCTTCCAAGCGCCCAAATTCAATGCGGACGGGATCAAGGTCGCTTCCGGATATCTTACTGTTCTTCACAATGGTGTGCTAATTCAAAATCACGCTGAGATCAAGGGTACTACCGAAGACATTGGATTACCTAAAAATCCAGCGCATGGCGATGGACCAATCCAGCTCCAGGATCATTCTAATCCGGTGAGCTATAGGAATATCTGGATTCGCAAGCTATAGTTTTATGTAAGCAGAAGATAATGTCTTAATTTAAGGTGGACTGGTGATATCTTTTCATCAAATGAAACCTTGCCTTATGAAATATTCTAGCCTTCTTAAATTTGCATTTGCAATCACCCTCATCTCAGTATTGTTATTTGGCTGCAAGAGCACAATGGAAGCATTGAGAATGTCAGGGGCTTTAGGTAGCAAAAAGCAAAAGGAACAAACAGACCCTCCGAAATTTTACAATGTGGACCACAGTTCACATTCAGATTTACCGACCATCATAGATTTCTTTCCTGATGCTGATCTGACTAAAGATAACTTTCCAGATTGGGTGGCTAAAGAAATGAAAGTTGAAATTCGATATGTTCGATCAGCTGAAGGCCCTGATGGCAACTACCATTATTATCAGCAATATCATCATGATATTGAGGTTTATGGCACTGAATACTGCTTGCTGGTTCAGGAAGGGAAACCGGTTTCTGCCCATGGTCTACTGTATCAGAAGATTTCTCTGGGGAAACAAAAATTTTCAAAAAATCAGATAGTTACTAATCTCCACATGAAATACAAGAATTGGAGGTTTGATAACCAAGTTTCTAAGACCATTTTTCCGGTAGTCCTGAACGGTAGCACTCGTTTGGTATCGGCTTACATGGTAAGAGGATTGGCCCCGGATGAAGAGGAAGTTGAAGTTTTCGTAGATACAGAGTTCGGCAATGTGGTTGGAATAGAGGAACTAGACATTCATTCAGAAGTGGGAAGTGGCATTAGGAGCAATGGCAAACAAGCATCTTTCGGAAGCCAGGATCTTAATGATATTCCGCTAGAGTATAGAAATTCTAATTGGTCAAGCGGATACAGACTTTTTGATGTTACTAGAAATCTTCATACGCTATCGGCAAATAATAGCGGGAAAAGACGAAAAGATGATGATGGAATATTAGACAACATATGGGAAGACTATACACCAGCATATCAAAGTTTTGGTCAGGAAATTATCGAAACTGATAATTATTGGGAAGAATCCAATGAGGCTATTGATGTGCATTGGGGAATGCAGAAGTCTTATGATTACTTTCTGCAGAACCATGGACGAAAAGGTTATGATGGGGCGAATGGTTACTTACCTGCCTTAGTCAACTATCGAAAGAATTACAGGAATGCCGCCTTTGTCAGAAAATTCAAATTTTTAAAATTTGGTGATGGGAATCCTGACAAGGGTTTTGGTCCATATACTTCTTTGGGGATTGTGGGTCATGAGTTTACTCATGCACTTGTTTATTCCATTTGTAAACTTTATTCTTCCGGTGAGAGTGGATCGATAAGTGAGTCGCTAGCGGACATTTTTGGAACTACAATCGAATTTTCTGTTGAACCTGGTGATTGGATACATGGCAATGAGGTGCCGACTAGAAATCCTCGGAGTCTCCAAGACCCCAAATCAACTAATCAACCGGATACTTACAGAGGCGATAACTGGAGAAATACTTTAACACAAAGTTTGGTGGAAGAATTGAATAATGAGGATAAAATAAAACACCACAATGCCGGCATCATGAATCATTGGTATTACCTTCTGTGCCAAGGTGCAAAGGATAAAAATGACAATGAAGATCATTATGACATCAAACCAATTGGAATGAAGAAGGCTGCAGATCTGGTTTATCGCACGCTTTTTAGAATGCATCCGACTATTGATTTTGAGGGCATGCGGAAGCAAACAACTGATATTGCCAAAAAACTATATGGTAAATGCTCAATAGAACTCAAGAATGTTACCAATGCTTGGAATGCAGTAGGAGTAGGAGATCCATTTTGCGATTGTTTTGAGGGTTCATATGTCCTGTTGGTTAAAGAAGGAAGGCAAACCAATAAAGCGACATATTACTACAAGGGTGATAAAAGTGCTGTAGAAATTTTAGATGAGCATGGTATACCCCGAAGAGTAGTCACTTCAGCCGGTGATCGATTTCGTCATGTTCAGGGTTATGAGGATGCACCTGCGGGACTCTTAAGGCAAATGTTTCAGGGAAAGAATTTTGTGTTGACGAATCCTCCCGTGCCATATGTTTCCAGAAAAGAATTCGTCAAGAAAAGAAATAAACTACGGACCGGTAGAACGATGAATGTCAGTGGATACAAAGCATTTGAATATAAAGTGCCTGATGGAACATTTTGGTCTACAGATGAAGTTTGTACCTCCTTAATTGAAATGAGCAATACATATGCTCATATTGGATCTAACTCAAAACAAAATAATTTTAGGGCCTTCTATGGTTTTCCAGTAAAGATGACTGTGGATGGCGAAAGTTATTGGATTGAAAATATACGGGAGTATGAGGTTCCGGATTCTTATTTTTCTCGTTAAGCGTATGTTTTGGAAATTAGAAAATGATCAATATAATGAAACGACCTTCATCATTCAGGTGGCTTTTATTTCCTGTTTTTTGTTCTATCCTCCTAGTAAGTTGCAAAAGCACTATGGAAGCATTAAGAATGTCTGGAGCATTAGGTAGCAAAAAGCAAAAGGAACAAACAGAATCGCCTAAATTCTACAGTGTAGATCACAGCTCACATTCAGATTTACCAACCATTATTGATTTTCTACCAAATGCTGATCTAAACAGGGACAATTTTCCTAAGTGGGCAGCCAAAGA
>JAHHJQ010000013.1 GCA_018680005.1 Bacteroidia bacterium
TGATTGGAACTGACTTCGATAAGACCATACGGTTGATCACACGAGGTATGTTCGATTTCTTCAACCTGGATCGATATTTCGTTTGCAAGAATATTGATCCTGTTCGTTTCAAGGAAATTTTGATATCCGCAAATATCTATATACGGTACTTTCGCAAAGACTTCCTGTATGGACAAGGTAGCCGAAATAACCAGACTATCATTGTGGTTTTCTATGAGCTGATCATTGATATACCAGAGTATATTTTGGTCCAGATCCGTCCCTTTTAAATTGAGTTGTACTTCATCGCCAATACAGGTTTGATGCCTGTCGGAGAAAAGCTCGATACTGGGCAATGAAGGTTCCAGAACTCTAATGGTCAATTCCTCCTCAGTAGGGCGCAAGGATGTCGAACATCCATGCTTGTGGGCGTAAGCATGACTTATGACATCTCCATGTTGAAATTGGTCAGTATGGAAAGTTGCTTCGCTTTCTGCTTGTTCGATCCCATTGACAAACCAGAAGTGTCTGATGACCACTGCAGCACTATCTGTAATAGCCGATATTTCAAGAACTTCTGAGTTGCAAATCGATGTGCTACCTGTCAATAAAGCAGATTCCGGTATAATAAGTTCTTGCGGTTGATAGACAAATGTATCTGATACAATTTCATATCTGCTGCAGTCTGTTTCAAACCAATATTTAGCATATACGAAATCCATTTCCTGAAATAGATCTGTACTTATTTTTGGACCTGTTCTGACGAGAGTATCGTTGATGTACCATTCGATCTGCTCTTCATCGACTTCACTAGCGTTTACACGAATAATAGTATCATCACAGGGCTCAATAACTGAATTGTTCACTATTAGTTCGAAATTGGGTAAGGAGGGTTCCTTGATAGATATGGTCAATTCTTCCTGCGTGGACAAAAGAGCAGTCGAACATCCTTGCATGTAGGAGTAAGCATGACTTATGACATCTCCACCTTCAAATTGATCGGTATCGAAAATTCCTCCACTTTCTGTTTGTTCTGCCCCATTCAAATACCAAAAATGTCTTATGATTTGAGCTGAATTATCTGTAACGGCAGCAATCTGAAGCCGTTCTGTCTCGCATATCATTGATTTGCCGGATAATTTTGTTGGTGCGGGTAATACAGGTTCTATCGGATGATAAACGAATGTATCCGATGTGACCTCGATAGTAGAGCAGCTAATCTCCAAAGGATATTTAGCATAGACAAAATCCAATTCCTGTATCATATTAATATCTAAATCGGGTCCATTTGTGATAAGGACATCATTGATATACCACTCGATCTTATTTTGGTCTAGTTCAAAAGACTCCAGGCGAATAGATATATCATTACAGTTTTCAAAGGGTGGATCAATTGCCAATATTAGAGGAGTGTATTTTTTTGTATTTCCAAACTTTAATAGGTGAAGGGCCTGTTGCATGATGACCAGAGATGCTTCCTGACCAGTCTGACCTGCGATCCGGATCCAATCCTGATCAGATATCGTAATCATTCTACCTGTATTGGGTAATGGTGACTCATAATAAAAACCGAATGATTTATTGTCTTTGGTAAGTATCGGAGTGATAGATTGATCGCCGCAACCATATGCAGCATACCAATAGTGAACGAGTTCTTGAATGGATTTATCGTTATTCTCTAACCCATTATTAAGCTGAACAGGACCTACCTGCCCATCGAGCACCCCCTCCCATTCAAATGCATTGCCCATCTCGTTTACAATATATTTGAATACAGCATTACCACTTAAGTCAAGTAGGTACTCTGATTGCACATATATATTCCCACCAGACTTGATATATTCCAATAGGTTGGAACGTCCATTTCCTGAGATTCCCTGGTAGCCAGAAGATAGAATGATGATATCTGCATCGGAGAAAGCTTCAAGATTATCGAGTGTTGAATATGGAAGAATAGCGTTAGAATATCCGGCATCCTTCGCTACTGCAGACCATTGATCATCCATGTGATGTGCAGGATGATAAGACTTTGAGTTCAAGACGATAATGTCTTGCGCTCCCGTACGTAAAAAGAAGAATAAACCTGCCAAAAGCAAGCCGGACCTCGTCAGCGTAGTCATGATTGTGTGTGCAGTTAGTGTGTTGTTTAGATGAAAGCTTTACCGCTGATCCAGCTACAAAACCTTCATTTTAATCCAGAAGTATCGCATACTCCTGCTGTTTTAGTCAGTGGTGTTTTGTCCAAACTTGTTGATTGCTGAGAGTTGTTCGGTATGTCAGTGATAGGGAAAGTTCAAAATTGAAGCCAGAATAATCGGTTTTTAAGAAATTCTTTACTTCAAATGTGACATTCAAATTTGATTCGTATATGAATTATGTCTCATTTGTACGGGCTGTAGGTATCTCTTAAGAAAGCGTTACTATATCCTGCAATGTTGGCAATTCAAAAAGAGCGATTTACCTTTGGCAATCAAATATTTTTCCCATTTTCCAAGGTAGCAATCATTTCGGCAGCATTAAGCTGGATAAAAAAGTTATAGAACCAGAAAAAGTAAAAATACATGCGGTTATCAATTCTCTTGCTTCTGATCTGTTACACGTGTTCAGCGTGGGGTCAAGAAGACAAGATCTACCAGTTTGTGCAGGATAAGCCTATTCTTTTACTATGCGAATTGGAACCCATTGCCCCATCTGACAAGAAAGCATGCAGTGAACAAAGATTATTAAGATATGTCACCCAAAATATTATCTATCCTGAACAGGCTCTTGCGGACAGTATCGAAGGTACAGTGGTCGTTCGATTTGTAGTTAATAAACTGGGTTTTGTAGAGGATGCAGAAGTACTCAAAGACATAGGCGGAGGATGTGGTTCTGCAGCATTGGCCATCATGGATAGTATTCGTGCAGATAGTGTGCAATGGAGACCAGCGATTTTGGATAGCGCTTTTGTTAATAGCTATGTGACGCTTCCTATACGATTCAAATTTCCGAGATCCTATGACTACCAGGTAGTAAGAGAAGATACCATCTATACCGTGATCGATACACCTGTTGATTATAAAGGGGGTGAAATTGGTTTCAATATGTATGTTCAAAACAACCTGATCTATCCCAAATCAGGAATTGATTCTTGTTTAGTAGGAGATATTGGTGTTGAATTATTGGTGAGTGCGGATGGAAAAAGCAAAATTCTGGATTTGTTGGATTACAATAAGCTTGGGATTGACTTCGAATTTCAGACCATTAGAATGTTGAACAATACACAACAGGAGTGGATTCCTGCAGTACGAAAAGAGGTCAAAGTACCATCGTTATATAATGCCAGAGTGACTTTCATTCCGCCAGGGGATCGATGCGATGAAAAGGTCAATGTGTATAATAAAGCATTTGATATCGCTAGAGTTGCTAATGGACACTATTTAAATGGAGCCTATCAAGAAGCTGTAGATAACTATTCCAAAGCCATTGATTTGGTGCCAAACAATGTGGAGTATATTTATAAAAGAGGTTTGGCCTATGTAGAGTTGGAGATGTACGCAGAGGCCTGTGCAGATATTTTTTTAGCAAAAGAACATTTGGTGTATACATCCATGGATGCCTTATTGCCCTTGCTGTGTAAGGAGTAATTGGATCTGAAAAGGACCGGTTAATATACCAACATATTCACGGATTAGGCGATTTCGTGCCCTCTTGAGGCTTCCAACATTTCAAACCATTCCTCTCGTGTAATAGTGATGTCGCATGCTGCGATTGCCTTTTGGATCCTTGCTATCCTGCCCGAACCAATCACCGGTAAGATTCCCGAAGGGTGCTTCATTAACCACGCCAACAATAGTTGATCCACATGGAAGGTGTTATCATATCTTTGGCAGATTTCATCCGCTTTAGCTCTTATTTTCAGAATTTCTTTTTGTTCCAGATCAAATATCTTCCCTGATCCTATTGGCGACCAGGCCATTGGTCGAATTAGCAATTGTTGACACTGATCAAGTGTTCCATCATACAAAGGTTCGAGGTGAAGTAACGAAGCTTCTATCTGGTTGGTTGTCAGTGGTGTATAACTATTGAGGAGTTCGAACTGGTCTTTGGTAAAATTGGAAACACCAAACCATTTGACCTTTCCCTGACCTTTTAGATTTTCTATTACTTCAGCAACTGCTTCCGGGTCAAGAAGTGGATCTGGTCGATGGATCAGTAAGAGATCAATGTAGTCTGTCTGAAGATACCTGAGGGAGTTCTCAACCGATAGCTGTATATGATCTGCAGAGGTATCATAGGACTTGATCTTGTAAGTTGGTCGATTGGGTGTGGTCAGCTTGATACCGCATTTGGTAATGATCTGAATATCTTTTCTATCAATATAGGAGGCTTTTAATGCCTTACCCCATTCCTCTTCCGTAGTGTATCCGCCGTAAATATCCGCATGATCAAAAGTTGAAATGCCGGATTCAACACATTCTTCAATCAACTGCTGCATTTCTGCTGTGTTGTATTTCTTTCCCCATACCCCCCATGTCATAACTCCAGATACTATCCGGGAAAAAGCTGGACCCGTTTCTGTCAGATTAACTTGAATATCACTCATAGTATTGAATAACTGCTTTGCTTGATTTTCTGTTAAGGTTTGGAACTTCCACTTCATCCGCAGGATAGCCTACAGGCATCAGTAGAAAGGGTTTTTCATTCGGAGGCCGCTCCAGAATCGTTTGTAAAAAATTCATTGGACTGGGCGTATGTGTCAATGAAACCAATCCGGCATTGTGAATTGCTGCAAGCAGAAATCCAACGGCCAATCCAACAGATTCGTTGACATAGTAATTTTTAGATCGGCTTCCATCCGGATTCAGATCGTACGATTTCTTAAAGACGATGATTAACCAGGGGGCGATGTCCAGAAATTCCTTATGCCAGTCTGTTCCGAAAGGTTTTAGTGCCTCAAGCCATTCATCGGACATCCTGTGGTTATAACTTTCATATTCTTCGTTTTCGGCAGCTGCTCTGATTTTTGATTTTAGTTCAGCATTACTGACCGCGCAAAATGTCCAGGGTTGTTTGTGAGCGCCCGAAGGTGCAGACGAACCTGTCATAATCAGGTCCTCAATGAGCTGCTTGGAAACGGGTTTATCAGAGAAATATCGGATTGATCTTCGCTTATCCATGAATGTCCTAAACGAATGTGCACGCTGTTCAGATTCTTTTTCAGAGAAACGAACTGGTTCGTATTTGATGAAATCATTGTTTTCCATAACCATGAAAATTTAAAGATCTCCCAATTGTGGGCGGATGATGATCTCTTCTACTACAGCTGATGGTCCAAGATCATAGCACCCCCATATCGAATTCGCAATATCCTTGGCTTCCATCAATCGTTCATAAGGCAATTCTACCCCGGCCCAGGAATTGGACCATGTGGCTCCAGGTAAAACTGCTGTGACCTTGACACCTTTATCTTTCATCTCGTCTCGAAGCACCGTACTGAACCCCATCAGAGCATACTTAGAAATGCTATAAGAGCCTCCATTCGGGAGTGCAAGAATACTTGCCACAGAGCATATATTAAAAATATGTCCTTTTTTCGCAGCGATCATAGGAGGTATCAAAGCCCTTGTCATATAATATGCAGAATAAAGATTGGTCTCAATCATGTTCTCCAGGGATCCCTCTGTTTCGGTATGGATTTCTCCCGGAATAAACAATCCGGCATTGTTGATCAATACATCAACGGTTTTCCATATATCCTTTATCACTTCACCAAATGACTTCACCTGATCCTTGTCACGCATGTCGACCTTCATGGTGAGGACATCGATCTTTGGATATAATTCGGCAACTTCTGCGGCAAATGCATCAAGGTCAGTTTCGGTACGTGAACATATTGCAATGTCGAATCCTTCGCTTGCAAACTTCAGCGCGACTGCTTTACCTATTCCTTTAGTGGCTCCGGTTATTATGGCTTTCATTATTATTATTGCTTTGAAATGGTATCTCAATATCCCGTTTTCTCGTACTTGTGATATTGGAGAATCTAATCTTTGTGCTAATATGAAATTGGTTACTTTTGGGGTCTTCAATTTGTCTCCTGTGAGAACTAATTCAGGAGGTATCAAAGATAGGATTTTAAGTCACCTATATGAATCGGAACATCCTCTTTCATTTTGGTCGGTATTTCATAATGCTCAAAACCGCATTTGCCAGACCTGAGCGGTGGTCGATGTACTATCAGGAGGCCATGCGGCAGATGAATGATATCGGAATAGGATCTTTGGTAATCGTTGCTTTAATTTCTGTATTTATCGGCGCCGTCACTGTAGTACAATTTGCCTATCAACTTGGAGGAACCCTTGTACCGAGGTACTATATAGGATATGTGGTCAGAGATATGACGATCATCGAAATGGCGCCTACGATTACATGTCTGGTATTAGCAGGGAAAGTAGGATCCAATATTGCCGCAGAAATCGGTGGTATGCGGCAGAAGGAACACATTGATGCCATGGAGATCATGGGAGTCAATACTGCGGCGTATCTCGTCATGCCAAAAGTAATCGCTGCGCTTTTCGTCATTCCTTTATTAGTTTGTGTAGCAGCATTTGTGGGTATCGGTGGGGGTTATATAGCAGGTGTGCCGACAGGACTTATAACGGCTGATGAATACATCTATGGGATGCGCGCATTCTATGATTCCTACAATGTCTTTATGATGTTTGTCAAAGCCGTGGTGTTTGCATTTATCCTTACGTCAGTCCCGGCATACCAGGGGTACTATGTCCAGGGAGGGAGCATAGAACTGGGAAAGGCCAGTACACAAGCGGTGGTTTATAGCAATATTTTAATTCTAGTTGCTGATTATATCATCGCCATCATTATGACTTTATGATACGAGCAGTAGATCTACATAAATCATTTGGAGAAAATGAAGTTTTGAAAGGTATCACTTCAGACTTCTATCCTGGCAAAACGAATCTCATCATCGGTCGTAGTGGTGCGGGCAAGACTGTATTACTAAAGCTTTTGGTAGGTCTGCTCACTCCGGATGTCGGCAAGGTCTTTTATGGAGATGTAGATTTTTTTGGTTTGAGCAAGGAAGGAAGAAGACAGATAAGAATGAGCGTTGGAATGCTTTTTCAGGGTTCTGCTTTATTTGATTCTATGACAGTCGAAGAAAACATTCGATTCCCGCTGGATATGTTTACCAATATGACCCGAAAAGAAAAACTAGATCGGGTAGATGAATGTATTGAACGTGTCGACCTAAAATCCAAAGTCAAGCAAATTTATCCATCTGAGGCCAGTGGGGGAATGCAGAAAAGAATTGGTATTGCCCGGGCGATAGTACTCAATCCAAAATATCTTTTTTGCGATGAGCCTAATTCAGGCTTGGACCCAAAAACTGCCATCGTCATCGACGAATTGATCCATAGCATTACCAGAGATAATCAAATCACTACAGTGATCAATAGTCACGATATGAACTCCGTGATGGAGTTTGGTGACAATATCATACTTCTATATGATGGCAATCTGGCCTGGCAGGGCAATAAGGAAGAAGTCCTTGATACTGATAACGAGATCCTTCAGAATTTCATCTTTGCCAGTCCGTTCCTTCAAAAACTAAGAAAGAGCTTTCTCCAGGGCTAACCAAATGATCAAAAATCAGCGTTGGTAAATTCCATGGTGAAACTTCCCTGCTGGATGTCTTCGCGTTGTAATTTGATAGAGGGATCTCCCCATTTCAATTTGCTTTCTCTGCCTGATGCATTAATTGCCGTAATATATTCCGCTACAAATTTGCTGTGATCCGGATGGATACCAGAACATCCTTCAGGCACTCTGATATCGTTACTTGAAATGATTCTTTGGCTTTCACCTGCTTTCAAAGTCAGTGTTTGTTCATTGGAGGACAAGCGATCATTTTTACTGAAATACGATATTTTGAGCTCTTGAGAAGAGCTGTTTTTTACGTATACATCATACTGATAGCTGCATTCACAGGCAGTGAATATGATATTGACCAAGATGACGAGTGTGAGTATTTTTTTCATGCCTCAGCGTTTAAAAGTAAAGATTTAGAATTATTGAGATTAAACCAATCGATGTTTCTTGTGAGATACATAGTGACAGCAAGTATAAGCGTCAATCCGATACTACCGATCAAGAGGGCATAGTCCACCAATTGCAGTGTTACAAATACAAAAGCATAAATGCCTAATAAAACCCCTAGTAAGATGGTGGAATGTTTCATGTTCTTGAAAACTACAAGAGAATAGAGATAGATCATTCCGATGATACCGGCAGTGGCTATACCATAAGCAAAATTGAAACTGCTGTGTTCCGAAATTGATATCAACAGGATATAAAAAAGAGATACAGCCAGACCAACCAGGATATACTGGATCGGATGAATCCGAATCTTACCCATGATTTCCACAAGGAAGAAAACCAGGAAGGTAAGCACGATCGTCATCAATCCATATTTGGATGCCCGCATGACAGATTGATAATCATCTGCAGGTAAATAAAGTTGCACACCAAAAGCAGTTGAGCCCAGGAGATCTGTATATGCGTTATCCAGCCAGCGCTGCGGAAAATTTCTGTTCAGATGAAGTACCTTCCAGCTGGCTTCAAATCCCTGTTCGGTTACCGTTCTTTCGTCTGGTAAGAAATTACCTGTAAATGATGGATCAGGCCATGAAGATTGAAGTTGAATTGCTGTCGTTTTTCCAAGAGGAGTAAATTGAAGGTCGTTGCTTCCTTTGAGTTGAATCGAGTATTCAAAATCTATAGTGG
>JAHHJQ010000031.1 GCA_018680005.1 Bacteroidia bacterium
TTATCCCTCAAGATATTAGCACTCAGAGAAGCATTTAATATTCTATTTGCTTCAGCTTTGGCGTTGGCCTCAATAATTCTTCTTTCCGCTTCTTGTCTTTCTCGTGTTAGCCTAAACTCGTATTCCAGAGAAGCCTGTTCCTCTTTAAGCTTTCTTTCTATCGCAGCCTGCAGTGATTCAGGTAGTTCTACTTCTCTTATAAGGATAGCGTCTAACGTGAGATATTTTGGACTAACGGATTCAGAAGTTCTTTGGAAGATTTCGTCTTGAATGGCCTCACGTTTGCTTGAGTACAGTTCTTCAGGTAAATATTTTCCAATTACTTCTCTTGTGGCAGATCTAATTTCTGGAATTAAGATTCGCCTTTTAAATTCTGGTCCAATTTCTTCATGTAAATAGCCAATCTTCTGCGCATCAGGCTGATATCGATAGGATAACTCTACTTTAATATTCAATCCATTTTTGGAAAGAACCTCCATAGTTTCCAATCCTTCATTGGTTCTGACATCATATAAAAGCATACGGTTCCAAGGAGCTACAATTTGAAATCCCTGATTGTATATTTTCTCCTTGTCAATACCACCAGAGAATCGCTTAAATAATACTCCTTGATATCCGGGATCAATAGTCAAAAATGTACTGCTGGATAAAATTAAAAGTGCAACCAAGGCGATAAATCCAATACCTGCGTATGATATTAGCTTGCCCTGGGTTAAAGGTTTATTCGTGCTCATAATGCGTTTTTATTTTAATATAATAACAAGGAGAGGAAAGTACAGTTTATTTGGATCAATTCTAGGAATTGAACGACTTCCTTATAAAACCATCGACAAAGGTTAATCGTACCGTTTGGCCCGTTTTCTCCTGCGATATATGCCTGGTCCATAATAGAGCCATGTTCCACTGATAATTAACAAGATTGCACCAAAACCCAAAAAATTCATAGATACGAGTTTGAATCCATCCGATATAATGGATCCGTCATGTAAGTGTTCGATCCAATCGGAATGCCTTTTACCTATTGACAATATCTCAGCGGAAACACCATCAATTTGAATTTCCCAGCTTCCCTCGTCAAAGATGACTTTGGCTACACCTTTGGAGGGCCGGATATCAATTCGATCAATGTTTATGGATTCAGAGTTTTCAATATTATCATGCAGATGGGCCAATGCCTTATTGGCTAAATCATCTACAGGCAGCCAATCCGAGAGCAATTCAGATCCTCCCTTTTGAGTTGGAGGTTGCAGGAATGCAAATTCTTTCTTTAGGGCAAGCAAAATGCCAGTTACAGCGCTGATCAATAATAGGATTGCTATAACGATTCCGAGCACTCGATGAACCTTACGAAATTTTCTTAAATATAAAACTAAGTCTTCAGTCAAAGTTTGGATTTGAATTATCGTCCGGTTTTCTAAAGATCCATAAAGATCGCTAAAATATTATGAGTTTCTTGACTATAAAAGCGTGAGCATCCTGAATTCGGACCATATAGATACCAGAAGACAACCTGTCGATATTCACTGTTGTTGTAGAGGATCTTAGAGGTCCAGTTTGGACGACCTCTCCATTGATATTGTATACATAATATTTGCCATCAACAATAGCATTAGTTGATATCTCAATATTGAATACATGCTTAGCTGGATTAGGAATAATAGAGATAGATTCAGCTTGGAAAACATTTTCTACTGCAACATTCGGTTCGGTCATAAAGGTGAAAATCGGAGAATACGACAATCCACATTCATTTTGTGAAGCGACTCTCCAATAGTAAATGGTATTATTGTTTAGATCAAGACCAGGTTGAATAGGATCGGCATTGGTCAATCCAGTGATTTGTGCAATGATGTTGGTAAAAGCCAGATCACTGCTCATCTCAAAAACATATTGAGAAGCTCCAGAAGCCGAATTAAATTCAAAAGTGGGTAAGGTATCTACGTTTCCTTCATTATTCGTGGGGCTTGTCAAAACAGGAGCAGAAGGAGATTCCTGAACTTCAAGATAAATAGGAATTCCAATTGTATCCTGGTCATCGAATAATCTCAAAGTGAAAGAATAAGATGACGCCATCATGCTTAGATTTGAAATCTGAACCCTTAGAGTATCAAGGATTTGTCCTGGATTGTTCTCAAATGTTAGCGTTGCTCCGGAAGGAGGATCAAGGATGTCCGAATTGATATTTCCGACAAATCCACCGTTCAAAATGACCTCATATGTGATACTCGACGAACATGTATAAATTGTATCTTGAATAAGGTTGAAGTTGAATTTTTGTTCGGTGGTAAAAGACCTGATACCCGAAATAATTTCATCACAATCGTTAAGTGCTGCCACACGCCAGTAATAGGTAGTCAATTGGTCAAGATCTAGAGCAACCGTGGTATCGTTAATCGTGTTTGTGAGAATTATATTGCTGAATTCGGGATCTTCTGCAATTTCATAGCGGTATTCATTAGCATTTTCGCTGGATCGCCAACTCAAACTAGAAGACAATACAACTGCCGTTTCAAAATCTTCAGGTGTATGCAATTCAAAGGATTCAGGACTAGATGCCAGATTTAGAGTTATTGGAAGTCTGCTTGTAATTATACCATCAGAAGCATTGATGACTAAAACAGAATCCTCTCCGATGGATCCAGAGACAGAAAGGTTGACAGAACCTCCGGGTTGAACAACATTAGAAGATAAGGTAGTTGACAATCCACTTATTTCATCTTCTAGGGTCAATTGCACATCATCATGGAAACCTGTACCTACAATAATAGGAACGTTAATATTTACCATGCCACATAAATCTAATTCCGTCACTTCAGGTGAAAGACTAGCTTCAGAATTATCGGTTTTACATACTGTAATGCTCCAACCATTTAAAGCACCCCCGTCACCGTCTGCATTATCGATGATTTTTAATTGCCATTTACCTGACAGATTACTACCAGCTAATGAAGATAGAGGCATAGCAGGAATATACATCACTCCATTGATATAGGGACATGCTATCGTAGAACCTGAAGCATTATCATCAAATCCGACATCAAAATTGTCCTCATTAAAGCACTCCTGCGCCAATAAAATGATTTCTTGACCTGTCGGACTTATAAGTGTAAAAGTCAAATCCTCAATCCATGTATGCGTTCCAGTAATATTCTCAACGACGATTGAAGCAACCTGACCGGCACCAAAGAAATCAATGCCTGAGAATATTGTATTAGCTCCTGATTCAGAGATGTTTATAGACTTGGAGGAACTGATGGTTTCACAGGTTACTTGACCTGTTGTAAATCTTCTCAAATTAGACCATGGACCGGAACTACAAAAACTTATATTTCGTACTCGCCAGAAATATTGGGTATTTTCTAACAGACTGTTTCCGGCATTAAATGAAGCTAAAGGAAGATTCGTCGTATCTAGGGCAAGGCTTGTATAGTTAGAATCAGTACTAACCTGTAATTCATAAGATCCTGTGATAGCTTCTTCCCATTCCAGTGTTACTGAAGGTGCAACATACTTCATATTTTCAATTGGCAAAGAGGGAGCCAGTTGATTAGGTGTCCCTTCGCCAACTGTTATCCAAAGTGGCAATTCCGTGAAATTGGTGCCATCGCTAATTCCAATTCTGATACCATGCGTCCCGGAAGCTATCGCAGCAGTATTGGATATTGTGATGGTAACGATGTCACCCGGATTAATAGTCGTAGGAGAAAAGTCAATTGTTCCGCCTGTACTATTTTCAGCTACCATGTAGTCTACCTGACCAGTAAATGAAGTGCTAGTTGAAACAGTCCATGTTGCATCCACAGGTTTGCAAGCTACAGATATGTAATTGATGGGCATCGAATAATAGTTACATTCCGAGGCTTCTTTCCCTTCGATATATTGCATGCCAATGTTGTCTGGATCAAGGAAATCTTTCAACCTTGATGACGGCGATCCCAGTCCTTCCCAGGATTTACTAAGTCTTCCATACCAATCACTTTCGTTATTAGCACAGCTTGCAAAACCACCAAAAAGCTGTCCAATGATTCTCTTATTTGTGTCAAAAAGGGGAGAACCTGAAGATCCAGGCTCAGTAGTTCCGATATCCCAATCTACAACCCTTAAATAAGAGCCATTGCCATTTTCTATAGATTGCTCACGATCCGTCAAACCCAAAGGATCGTCTTCAAAGGAAATACGCTTTTCCTGAAGATTTGGATG
This sequence comes from Bacteroidia bacterium, assembly GCA_018680005.1. Classification (GTDB taxonomy): domain Bacteria; phylum Bacteroidota; class Bacteroidia; order Chitinophagales; family Saprospiraceae; genus HDS-20. The sequence goes on from JAHHJQ010000031.1 coordinate 4,201, forward strand.
ATGTATAGCAATTGCCGAGTCAGGTGCATTACTCTCCCGATTCCAACCTGCCAAAAATGCATTGGCATTTGGATTTATTGGGTCATCCAGTTTGATCAGATTAAAGTCGGAACCAATAAACTGATCACTAGCACTTATCCATTCAGTTCCAGAATTAAATAAACTAAATACGCCATTACCAGGCTGACCACTTTCTATTGAGTTGGGCTGGCGACAAACCGAATTTTCGTAATTATAGTAAACCACAACTGTACTGGCATTGGCGGCTGTAATCTCACAATGATTGGCAGAAAGGATATATGGGGTACAATCTTCCCTGGCATTATTTATCAAAGCTCCTGTACAGGTGTTGGTGCCATTGATAGAATATAAGACCACTGAACGCATAATATCTCGGTAGTCGTCATTGCGACCCCAACCGTTGCCTGCATTACAAATTACATCAAGGTTACATGAACCGCTGAATAGGCTAGACCCTAATTTGACAAATGCATGGTTGACCTTAAACAGATTAAGTTGAACCAATTCTTTCTGCCGCTTATCCACAGTTATTTCTAACATAACTTTGTCATCTTCAATAATCGGTGACCAAAATTGATCATGACTTTCATTATCCGCAACAGTAAATGGACCCTGACGACCTCCGGAATTCATACCGATGAGATAAAATGATGCCGAAGGAGGTAAATAGAACTGATCAAAACCAAAATTCAAAGACTCCGCTCCCTTCGAGTGAACAACCAGGCGCCAGATGGCTTTGCCAGATTCTTCATACCATTGCCCTTTGTAGTGACAGTTGGCAGTGACATCACAAGCTTTGGCAAATCCTGGTGGACGGGCAATATCTCGCTTGGAAAGCTCTTCTTTGATCAATTTGGCATTATCCAGTACTGGTAAATCGATCTGCGGGACATGATTTAATGGTTTGCCGGAATTCTGTGCAAAACCTGACAAAGCCATCATTAATAAAACGGATAGAATCCAGCCTTTTTTCATAGGATTTAATCAAGGATGAATTTCAACCCTGATTCATTTGATCAATGTCAGTTGTTTAACGGATAATCTTGGTTAATGGTACATTTTGAATCCCTTCTGAGGCTTGAATTATTGAACTTATGTTTCAATTAGAACAGCCTTGAAGTTGGATTCGAAACCCATTTCTTCCAAGATGAGAAATGAATTTAACATCTGCAAGCGAATCAGTGTACTTTGACAACTATCATTTGCGATGTTGATGTATATCAAAATGTGATCGGTAAAATGAGTCGAATTTTGAATAGAATAATATTTGTGGGCAATGATGGTCATGCATTTCATACGATATTTTGTATGGTATGCGTGCGTTCTTTCATGCACGTTGCTCATTCCTGGTGCGCTATTCTCTCAAGATGCTCATGACCAATACATCCAGGAACTTGTGCAGTCTTTCAAAAAATCTCGAAAAGGACCGTATAAAGATATTAGATGGTTTTGTCCAGATGGATCAATTATTCCTCCTAAAGAAGCATGTCCAGAACCCGGTGGGCATCAGCGTGCCCGTTATAATGATGAAACTGAATCGTTAGCACTATCCCACCATCTATTCTTTGGTCAAATTCTCGCAACTACCCCTTTGGAGGATTTTTGGGATGTTGATAATCGACATTCAAGACTAAAGCAATTCCAGATTGAAATGTATTTGAGATCAGTAGACAACGGTTGGATTCTACAAAGAGCTCAATACTATCGGGGAGCTATCCAAATTGAAGATGAAGAAGCATGGAGTATGGAATTTTTACTTTGGCTTTTGAATCAAGAAGACATCATACATGACAACTTCTTTTTGGTCCGTCAGATAGCCAAAGACATTCCACATAAAGAAGATAGCCAGCGCGCCAGAACCATTAGAGCCTTATCCAAAGATATTGCTGATGGATTTGATCGATTTACATATCTCAGGGTTAAAATTCATGGTCAACCCGAATTTTCTGACATACCAAAAGTGGTCAAATTTCAACAGAAGTATGCAAGAAGAATGAACGCTGATCTTCGGGCAAATTTAGACAAGTTGATCCTCGAAATGGAAGCCTATTATAAAGAAGGAAATCTCAATACACTGAGAAAATATCTTTCTAATCTTTCTGCTGATCACCGCATCTTACAAAATTTTCAGTACCTGGCCGACAACTACGCCAACGAAGTCCTGGATGCGAGTAAATTATACGAGATATCAGATTTAATGTGGTCAATAAGAAAGACCATATCCACGAACATTGATCCGCTGACCAGATTAAATCTTTTGGATCTTTCTGTACAACTAGAGGAAATATTGAACAAAGAAGTGAGTCAATGGCAACCTCGGAATCTCAAAGAGCTCTTGCTAAAAACCTATCTGTTATCTAAAGCTGCTGTAGCATGTGGATTTATAGAGTCATGGGAATGGGAACAGGCTCAAAGCACTTTTAAAATTGGTACATCTGAGCATATTGGACTACAGGACATTCTATTGTTACTTCAACGATCTAATAGTTGGGTAGAATGGTCCACAGGTATGGTAAGAAGTGCGTATTTGGATATAATTGACAAATTCGCTGCTTTCGAACCACTATCACACGGATTTATGGATGACCTTATTCGAAGATCTGTTCTTATTCATCTTGGACAATGTGTGAATCAGTTAGGAGAATTCGTTGCTGTCCAAGCTGGTTTTTCTAACGGTGTTCTTGACCTTGATAATCAAGCCAGAATCAGAGGGCTCAATCCTGGATATACCAAAGGAGAGCTGGTAGTTGCCGATGGTCCTCCAGAAGATACTCAGGTATCCAGAGATAAGATATACATATTCAGATATCCATCATCAGAATTAAAACCAGTAGCTGGCATAGGAACCGTTTCGGAAGGAAATCCTGTATCACATATGCAGCTGCTTGCAAGAAATTTGGGCATACCGAACGCTGTTTTTTCATATGAACACCTTGAGGCAATAAAGGCATATTCCGGCAGAGAGGTTTTCTATGCTGTGTCGAACGCCGGTACAGTAATTATGAAGGAGGTGAAAGACATGACAGCTGATGAAGATGAACTATTTGCATTTTCAGGAAGGGAAGAAACCAGAATCCATATTCCAACAGATAGAATAGATTTGGACCAGCAGGACATTATCAATCTTCGAGATTTGGACGCGAGTTTCTCCGGTAAGGTTTGTGGTCCAAAAGCTGCAAACCTGGCTCAATTGAAGAAAATATTTCCTGATCATGTAGTAAATGGGTTGGTCATTCCTTTTGGTGTGTTCAGGAGTCATATGGAGCAGGAAATGCCTGAATATGGCGCTTCATACTGGCAATTCATTAATGAGACATTTACTGAAGTCAGAAAAATGGAGCAGAGTGGATATGCAGCAGAAACCATAGATTACTTTGTCGTTGGGCAACTATCGCTTTTGCGAAGTGCAATTCAGACAATAAATCTTAATCCAGAGTTTGTCAATAAATTAGAATCAGATTTCAGCGCGATCCTTGGGCATCCAATGGGCCAGTTACCCGTTTTTGTGAGGAGTGATACGAATATGGAAGATCTCAAAGAATTTACCGGATCAGGCCTTAATCTTACGGTATTCAATGTTGTAGCCAGGGAAAAGATTATTCAGGGTATCAAAGATGTATGGGCATCTCCTTTCAAAGAAAGAGCTTATCAGTGGCGGCAGCAATATATGCTCAATCCAGAAGATGTTTATCCATCTATTCTAATCATTCCTACAGTCGATGTGGATCATTCTGGTGTATTGATTACAAAGGGATTAAATAGAGGTACAGAAGAAGATCTGACAGTCGCATTTAATTTTGGAGGAGGGGGAGCGGTCGCTGGCCAAGCGACTGAATCTTATATTCTATATGCCGATGGTCGAAATGAATTGCTTTCTCCAGCCAGAGAATCCATGTATAGAAAACTGCCGAAAACAGGTGGTTCAGATATGTTTGTGACTGATTTTGCCACCCCGATATTATCTGATCCGAATCTCATGGATATCAGACAGCTATCTGCCAAAATACAAGACCGAATACCGGTATTTTTAAATACAGAAGGACCATTCGATGTTGAACTCGGCTTTAAAGATGATAAGCTATGGCTTTTTCAGATACGGCCTTTTATTGAGAATAAAAGAGCCAAATCTTCATTATACCTGGAATCCATCACACCTAAACTTAGAAGAAAGAAAAAAATATCACTTTCCAGTCCGGTAAATTTTGAAGATTATGAATTATAGAATAGTCTTCATAATGGTGATTTTGGTTTTTCTTAGCCTTGCATTGACAACCAATTATCCAATAGACGGGTATACGACTACTGGTATCCGGCGACTGGATCGCCTAGAGAAAATATTCAAGGGCGAAATAAAAGGTCGTCTTCCTATAAAGGGGGCACTTAAATCAATTGAAGAAATTCAACTTAATCTTTTGGGAGCCCGAGGTGATTCTCTTCAGAAACTTCCCAAACCCGATCCTGGTCTTCAAAAAGCGCTTGAGAAGCTGTTCCCAAGACTTGATGAAAGCTATTCGGTGTCTTTACTAGACATCACACCGGATAAACCAATTGCCTATGCCCATCGACAACACCATCGAGGTTTTCAACCTGGTAGTGTAGGCAAACTTGCAGTGATTACTGCTTTCATGACTGAATTGTCAAAAATATATCCTTATTGTTTCGTCGCCAGACAGGAGTTGTTAAGGGACAAAGTCGTCAGGGCAGGAAGATGGGCCATCTATGACGAACACACGGTTCCATTTTGGAACCCGGGAACCAGCAAATATTTTAGGCGGCAGGTACAGGAAAGGGATACTTTCTCACTTTACGAGTGGGCCGATCATATGATGTCTGTGAGCAACAATGGGGCGGCCTCTGTAGTCTGGCGAGAAGCGATACTCATGCGAACTTTTGTAAAAGAATATCCCAAATTGACAGAAGAAAGAGCGGACAGTTTTTTCCTAAATACGGCAAAACGCGACTTGGCCGAATTGGCAATCACAGTTATTAGAGAATCTCTTTGTCCAATGGAAATCATGCCTGAAGAATGGCGATTAGGTACATTCTTTACCAGGGGAGGAGAATTCTTTATCCCCCGAAAAGGAGGAAGTATTGGTTCACCTGCTGCATTGATGAAATGGATGATAGCACTCGAAAGGGGTTTGATCGTAGATCTGCCGACAAGTCTGGAAATCAAACGGTTGCTCTACATGACTGGCAGACGTATTCGTTATGCCTCCAATAAAAGCCTTGTTGATGCAGCGGTTTATTTCAAAAGTGGAAGCCTTTATAGCTGTAGACCAGAACAGGGATACAGTTGTGGAAAATACAGGGGTAATTCAAAAAACTATATGAACTCTGTAGCTATAGTCGAACACCCTGACGGTGTAACCTATATGATTGCCTTAATGTCCAATGTACTTCGAAAAAATTCTAATATAGATCACAATATGCTAGCAGGCAATATCGATCGAATCGTCAAAGCCAGACATTTAGAATAGTCTATTGATTGACTGAAATGATTTCCTCTTTTCGTTCACGTAGACTTACAAGTGCCTGATCAACAAATGGTATCAGTCGGTCAATACATTCATTGCGATATTTTTCAAGAAGGGGAATATATTCGACATTTGGAAGCATACTGATCAGAAATAGTACAGCTTGTTTTATTTTGAAGTCATGGCTATTCAATAGTATTCGTAGACATTCAATTTCACTTGGTACTTCCAATTTGAGACTATTCATGGTGTCACGGGAAATCGTTTCCATCATAGTTGTTTCGATGATCGGAATCAAGATTTTCTTGAGTCCTGGTTCCAATAAGTTGTCTAAGAATTCAATTGCATTAAGTCTTAGATCTCGATTTTTGTTTTGCAGACCTTTATAGATAGTGACAATATCTTCTGATGTATATTTGAGACCTAACAATCTGAATATTCGCTCCAGGTTTCTGTCAAGTCTTCTTTCTAATAGACGAATCAATACAGCTCTGGCCTTTGTTATTTCATCCAATTCTGCTGGTTTTGATCCGACTTTTTGTTCCTTCAGGTAGAGGCGACTTTCTGCATACAGGACGGATAGAGATTCTTGGAACATTTTGGCTTCATTAAGTATGCGATGTAATACACTTTTCTTATTGAAAGCCAGGTGAGGAAAACTGTTATGCAATAAGTTGAGACCACGGAGTGCTTCTCTTCGAACCATAAAGTCCGGATAGTCAAAGAGTTTGAACAATAAATCTACTGATCTTTGTGAGTCTACCTGCTTTACAACCGAGGGAATATATCTAATGACATTGAAATTGGCATCTGCATTCTCGGCGGTCTTTGCTAGTATGCCTACTATACCTTTCCCATATTGAAGCAATGCATTGCGCGCATGATCCCTCAATGTATCATGAGCGAGCATAATGATGAGGTCATCCAAAAACCTGGGATGTCTGGTAAAACCCACAGCCTTAATACTTTCTATTACTAAATTGTGATTTTCACTTTGCAGGAAGCTTGCAAGATAATCGTATAAAGTTTTTAAACCAGAGCACCCGATAGCTGCGATAATTCTTATTGTACAGTACTCCTGTTGTTCACGTATATCCATCTGCTTCACTTCCTCAAGGGCTTGAACTATCAGTTGCTCCAAACCATATATTGATTTTGATCGATGATCTTTGCTAAGCTCTCGGGCAAGGCTTACCAGGGTAGCAAAACGAACTTTATAATTTGGATGATGGATATAGGATTGAACTAGTGCTTGTTCTTCAGATCCAAGTTTCAAAAGGTAATCCAAAGCAGCCATTTTAACTATGTATGAGCTATCACTGGATAACGGTGAGATAAGGTAACTACAATTATGTCTGGGGTATTGATATAAATTACGGATGGCTTCCGCTCGAACCTCTTCGGAGTTGTGATATACCAACGGTTTCAAAACTTCCAGAAAAAGATCGTTAGGGGTTTTCTTAATCATTTGGAGGATATGCATGATCTGATGCTCATCTCCTTCTTTCAAAGCTTTCTTCATTCCGGCAATCTCTTCTGCTTCGAGAATAGTAGTTCTTGCCTTTCTTCTTTTCTTCTTTACATTGACAATTTTCTTTCTGAAAGAATCAAAATATTCACGACGAACTTTGTAAATAAGATATAGCCATATGCCAATGAAGAAAATGATAATAGCATTAATGGAAAGTGCAGAAAGATTCAAACCTTGAACCAGAAATAGTAAAATCAATCCACTAATTCCTGCTGCCAGGCTATCGACAAAGACATCAATAAATGTTTTTGTTCGATTCTTAACAACTTGTGGAATCGGCAAAATCAGGAGCTCCATAGCAGCTTTGTTGACTGATTGCTTTAGACCTCCATCAGCCATCTTCAGAAATACTGCGGCCATTAGTAGTTCCGGCATTATGGTCAATAATATTGTGGCGAGAAGTATACTTAATGGCAAGAAAAACAAAGTATAAACTACACCAAAAAAGGTGACTACTCTTCTAGTAACAAATAATTGCATCAATAGCGAGATAACGCTAAAAGTAGAGAACCAAAATCCAAAAAAAGCAGTCAATTCATCTCGGTCAGGAATCAAAGAAGCTGCGATTCCCCCAAACTGGTAATCAACGAACTTAGCTACAATGACGCTGACACCGACTATGGCAGAAATATAGGTAAGATGTTTGGATTGTTTGATTTGGACAAAAGGGTGGGTGAATCTCTTACTCCGACTTTGTTTTTCATGCTCATCTAATTTGTCTGGCATTACTTCTTTTCTCCATATCGAATTCGTTACAGGGATACATATAAAGAGAAAAACAGCAGCGACTAAGGGAAGTATTTCACTGCTTACGACTTGGGCCAGAATAGATGTCAAATATCCCCCGAAAATACCTCCTGCAATTGCCCCGGCACCTATGAAACCAAACAAACGTTTGGCTTCTCTGGCATTAAAGACAATATTCGCTAAAACCCAAAATTGGGAGGTTGTCAACAAAGCAAAAATGGCAACGAAAATGTAGAACAGATATAAGGTTAGACTTACCCAGATATCGAAGTGGAGAAAAAGCCCAAAAACGATCAAACATACAACCGATCCATAAAGTGTACTTATCATGGCACGCTTCAGAGGGATTCTACTGACCAATCTCGAGTAGAAACCAGAGACGATAGCGGCAGCAACCGCAACAAGCAAAAATGCAATTGGTAATTGTTCAACTCCGAATATGGATAAGAACAATCCATTAACGGTCGGTTTGACAATGAGTAATGTTGAAATGATCAAGAAGATATTCAGCTGCATCAGCATCGCACGCCGCTGTTCTCCTTCATGTATATCAAAGGTCTTCCTAAGAAATAAACGAAAATTCCGTATAAAAGGAAGATTGCTCAAAATATTTGGTTTCTATGACCGTCTTGTATCGGAACTCTTTAACTCCGGATCAGGAGCTAGAACTAATTCACAAATATTGATATTTACCCTTTGAGTACCTTTTCTATTTGATACACCAAGTCCCTCATTATTCTTTCTCCATTCGAGTCGTTCACCAGGGCAGTGAGAATATATTGTCTGTCCGGTCCCCATACCATAATAGAGTCGGAATGAAATGTACTCCAGGAACCTGATTTACGGAAGAGTTTTGCATCTGGAGCAATTTTGTTTAAGGTATTAACAAATTTGTGGTGTAGCTGTGGGTCAACCATACACTCCATCATCTCCTGGGAACGCTCTCTACATACCAATTCTCCTTGAAGCATCAGATAATAAAACCGGCTGATCTGTAATGCGGTAGCCGCATGACTTAATCCTTTTAGTGGATCTGGATTCTTTTTGCCGCTAGCTGCGTATCGCTTTCCAACCCATAGTCCGCCACCTTTCGCTTTATCATATAATTTGTAACGGCTACTTGTCAACACTTCTTCTATTTTTTCATATCCCAGACGGTCAATCATTCGGGTAGATGCTTGATTGTTAGACTTGCTTATCATCAGTCGCATGTCTTTTCTTACTTCAGGCGTATCTTTTAGCTCTCCACTTTCCAACGCATCCATTGCAGTGAGTAGAATGGCGATTTTTGGAAGACTGGCGGCATACATCATCTGATTACCGTTGATTTCAGCAAAGCGAATATTACTCATATCGCTCAAATCCACTAACCCTATGGCCAGCTTCTTATCTGCCGCCAATTTTTTCCAAGTACGGTTATTAGCTATTGCTACTTCCAGTTCATTCTGAAATTGTTCATCGGCACAATTCTGTAATGGTGGCAAGTCATAGTTAGCTGTATATGAAAATGCAGGAATACCCGTATATGCCAATGGTCCCTGAGCCTGAATATTGGATGTGGTAGCTAGTAGAGCCAATAGAATAGACGTCATCAATTGGTTGATCCACTTGAATGTAAAAACTTGATTGGTTTGCTTCATACGTAAAATCGAAATATCAGATTTAAATATAATTGGTTAACGCCCTGGGCTTTCGGTAGTTTTTAAAGCATCAGGTTTCAAAAAAAATTAACATAAAACATCCCTGTTTTCCTCCTTTGGAAGGAATGTAACATAGATTTCCAGTTGGTTTTTATACCAACAATATTGGCATAAGAACTAACTTATAAGATACGGGTTTTTTGAATTTTTATCAAGTAGAAGTGTTCGGTTTCGACAGCGTAATTGCGAAGAAATATGCACGTTCTCAGTTTACAGCGGCAGCTATTCTTCTTATGGTTTCCTGGTCTCCCATAGTGTAATAATGCAGACATGGGACTCCGGCAGCCTTCAGTTCTTTTGATTGATGAATACACCATTCTACTCCTGCGTCAATGATTTGCTCTGCATTCTTTGCTGCATTCACTGATTTGACCAGATCAGGATGCATATCTGTATAGAAATTCCTCGGTATAGAGGTCAATTGATATCTTTTTGTGATCGGCTTGAGTCCGGGAACGATAGGAACATTGATACCCGCTGCTCTGCACTTGTCGACAAAATCAAAGTATCTTTTATTATTAAAAAACATTTGAGTCACAATATATGATGCTCCGGCATCTACTTTGGCTTTTGTCCATTCCAAATCCAATTCCATATTTGGGGATTCAAAGTGTTTTTCAGGATAACCTGCAATACCAATACAAAAATCGGTTTTGTCCCCATCATCAATATTGGTGTCAAGGTATTTGCCATTATTCATATCCTGAATTTGTTTTACAAGATCTATCGCATATTTGTGACCCCCTGCCTCCGGGACAAATTTGTTTTCAAATTTTCTGGCATCTCCTCTTATGGCCAGGACATTTTTGATATTTAGAAAGTTGAGATCTATAAGGGCGTTCTCGGTATCCTCTTTTGTAAATCCACCACATATCAGATGGGGGACAGCATCTACACCATATCTGTGCATGATTGCTGCACAAATACCTACTGTACCAGGCCTTTTGCGGATAGCAATCTTTTCATAATAACCACTAGGTTGTTGGTTGTAGATGTATTCTTCCCGATGATAGGTAACATCGATAAATGGAGGTTTAAACTCCATTAGTGGATCCAACATTTCAAAGATAGATGACATCCTACCACCTTTCATTGGAGGTAATATTTCAAAGGAAGTCAATGTTCTTCCATTTGCCTTTTCAAAATATTCAGTAACCTTCATTAAATTCTTATGCGGTTAAAAATGGCCTGCAAAAATAATTAATCGTCGGACCAATAACAGACAATATGTTGCATATGGAAATTATATTAATTCAAGCATTACAAATGCTAGTGGCTCTTTATAACATCAAGAAGTTCGATGGTATAACTCGGGTCTTCTCCTTCAGATCGTGCCAATGCAATTGCCTTTTCTGCAGCTTTTTTGGCGCCAGAGATGTCGCCCTTTTTGAATAGTAAAGCGGCTAAGGTATCATTGTTATAGTGCGCATCTTCAATAGTGATGGACTTTCTGGTCAGCTCAATTGCTTTTTCTAATAGTTTGGGATCATTGATAACACGCGAAAACGTAACACCTACTTCATTAAGTTCTTGCGGATCTTTCGATGGAAAACGCTGATAATGATCTATAGCTGACAATGCATAGTTTTGTCTATCGCCTTGCTGACGGTAAAAAGTCATTCTATATTTTGAAGAGAGTTCTTTAGCACTTTTTGGATAGACCAGCTTAAAAAGCCTGGACATCTCACCCAGAGAGGTGTTTTCAATATCAAAGCTTCTGTCTCTTACAAGATTTTCAATCTTTCCAAAAGTAGCTCCCTGGCCAAATTGCTTATTGAAATCTTTTTTGTTTTCGACGATGTAGTCAAATAGAGGACTTGCAGCTGTATTGGTATAGGTGAAAATAAATTTACGCATCTCTGGAGTATCCCAATCTTTTTGAGTCTCAGCGAATGCTTCTGCAACTTGCATATAGCTGAGATCTACGATTTTATACTTGAGCTGTACCAATCTTTGTAACAGCATGCTATCTTTATTGCCTTCATCAAATTTCCTTTGAAGTGCACCTAGGCTATTCGCTTCATCAAATGCCATCTTACCTACTTCAATAAAATCTTCTGCTTCAAAAAATCCTGCATCTTTGTGTTTGACCTTTCCTTCTGGATCCAAAAAAAGGAACGTTGGATAAGCTTTGATACCATATTTTTTGGCTACTTCAAGCCCGGCACCTTTTTCCATATCCAGTTTTATGTTAACAAAGACCGAATCAAACAAGGAGGCAACATCGGTATTCGGAAAAGTTTCTGCGTCCATTCTTTTGCATGGGCCACACCAGGTAGCATAACCATCGACAAAGACCAGCTTACTGTCAGCCTTTGCCTTGCTTAAGGCTTCTTGCAGACTCAAATATTCAAAGTGTATACCGGATTGCTGTAATTGACCATTAACAGCGATTGATATAAGTAATAGAATAACTAGGGAGGTAATCGATTTATTTAGCACAGTAAGTAATGGTTATATGAGGATTGGTAACACTTATGAGTGTTCTTCGATTTTCTTTAATAGTATTTGGATTTTTCGTGGATTTACCTTTTTAGCATTGGCCTTAGCCAGTGCAGCCATAGCATTTGATTTGGCATCTAAATATTTGCCACTCACATATTGAACTTCAGCCAGCATATATCTATGCGCATAGATATCATCCATTTTCACAAGATCTTTTGAATAATCTTCGGCAAGTTTGAGCACCTTGACGTCCTTATCAAAGACGTCCAGTACTTCGACAACAATATCCTTCATGAGCTTTTGCCGCTCCATTTCATCTAACGATTTGTCATCTACCATGCTTTTGGCAGACTTGATGTATTGCTTACTGTTCTTGGTTTTCAACGCAAACAATCTATTGGATTCCTTCTCAAACCAGGAAAACTCTATTGGAATAAATTTTTTGCACTTTTCCTGAGCTTCATTAAGCAGATCTTCACTTTTGAATTCTACTGCAGTCTGTACTGTCGCTTTGCAGGCTTCTTTAATTTTTTCATTTACAGCAGGAGCTCCGACTATATTTGTGATTTGAGGCTTGTATTTAGTCATCATATTGAATATCCTGGAATCTGCCTGAACAGTGGCTTCATATAGTATTAACAGGTTTTGCTCTTTTGAAAAATCAGGTTTTGTGTTCACATAGTCATTGGCAATCTTCAAAGAAGGTTTCCCAGCCTGGTTGAGGGCTTTTATATAATTCAGTACCAACTCTGGTGATCGATCACCGGATTCATAGATCGGTGCATATTGATCTGTTCGGTCCACCATTTTTAGGGCAGTCTCACCGAGTCTTAAAAACCCGGCAACATCGAGTGCTCCTACTTTTTTATGAACTAGCGAATTATCAAAGTCAATGAACAGTAATGTAGGATAGGCATTAGCTTGATGGTATTTCCGGAATTCAGTCGACTCCGGTTTTTCCATATCATATTTGATATTGATAAAGTGTTTGTTATAGAAATCGCCAACCTTTTCTTGTGGGAACACATTAGCCGACATTCTTTTACAAGGGCCACACCAGCTGGCGTATGCATCGACAAATATTATTTTTCCTTCTTCTTTGGCCTTTGTAAGCGCCTCATCCCATGTACCCTGGAAAAACTCAATTCCTTGTCCCCAAAGATTGATTGTTAGGACAAGAAATAACAGTGTAAGAATCCTATGCATTTTCATATATGTTTTGTGACTATAAGATACGGCATTATCAACCGTATTGCTGCAACACGTAATCGAAGAGTAAGGGACTTTAACAAATATTTGAGGGTTCAGTGTTAATGAGCGCCCTGTGGAATTCTCCTTTCTTCAAGCTTCTTTCTTTTTAGAAACAGAATTCCAAAGAACAAAATTAGTATCGCTGGAAGAATTGCTATATTATCTAGAGTAGACTGTCCAGCCACTAATTCAGCTGCATCACCAGACAAACCTTCAGCTAAAGCTCTAGCTTTTTCTTTGTCTAGCCATCCTCCAATGACAGGTAGTGAAAAGCCAGTGATCAACATTCCGGCACCTCCGATGATCGACATTCCAAGTGCGCCGGTTTTATCATTGTACTCACTTACAAAACCAATCATAGTTGGCCAGAAATACATCACTCCGCAGGAAAATAAGATAGCTCCAAGATATACGAGCGGACCATTTGCTATGGATAGTACGCCTAGTGCAATAGTCGCAATGATAGCCGAAAAGAAGAGCACCCCAATTGGATTGAATCTATGAATTAATGGCCCGGCAAAATATCTTCCGATGGCCATCAACCCGGTGACAATAGCCAGGATGATGAGTGGTGGTGCACCGGCCTTGGCAAGAAGGCCTTCAATAAACTGTCCGGTTCCTAATTCGGTCGTCGCCGTCAATCCCATACAGACCAGCATAAAAATGAACAGTGGGGATCCCATGGCTTTGATATTCTCTCCAATGTTTGCTTCAATGTTGATTGCTTTTGGAAAATGTTGACCAAAGATCATCAGACCATAAATGATGGTCGGAATGATCATGATCCCTATTTGCATCTGCCATCCCATTCCCAAATAGGTCATTACTTGTGAGACCAAAGCACCGATGACAATACCACCAGGAAACCAGACATGAAACTTATTGAGCATGGTCGTCCGATTCGTGGTATACATATCAGCAATCAGCGGATTACATGCGGCCTCCACTGCGCCATTTGCCAAACCGATAAAGAATGTAGAAACTAGAAAAGGGATAAAACTTGTAGATAAGATAGTCAATATCAATCCAGCTACATGACAAAGAAATGCGATCCACATTAGAGGTTTTGGGCCAATCTTCGGATAGATCAATCCACCAATGATCATGGCCACTGGGAACCCAAGAAATGCCATCTGAGCCATGACACCTAACTGCCGGTTGGTAAAACCAAATTCAACACCAAGTTCATCCATAATACCTGCACGAATGGCAAAGGTCATGGCCGTTACGATCAGTGCAATACAGCTGGCATTAAATAGTCTTTGTTTATTGATTCCCTCCATTAGGTTCGTTTTTCGTTTTGGCTCAAACTTTAAATCTATAAATTATCGACAGCATCAGGAAATGTATTGGTATTTTGGTCAGATCATTATTTACAATATTTGAGACATATGTCTAGAAGAATAAGAATGGGTATGGTCGGCGGCGGCCAGGGTGCATTTATCGGTGCAGTGCATAGAATGGCTGCGGCCCTTGATGGTCAGATAGAACTGGTTTGTGGGGCATTCAGCAGTTCTCCGGAGAAGTCCAAAGCTTCGGCTAAACAACTATTCATTCCAGCAGAAAGAGCATATGGAACCTACGAGGAAATGATATTGAAGGAAAAAGCCTTGCCAGAAGATGTAAGAATGGATTTTGTATCCATTGTCACGCCCAACCACGTTCATTTTGGTCCGGCAAAAATGGCGCTTGAAAATGGGTTTCATGTGATTTGTGATAAACCGCTATGTTTCAATATGACGGAAGCCCGCGAATTAAAAAAAATCGTCGATGAATCCAGATTGATATTTGCACTGACGCATAACTATACTGGATATCCGATGGTGAAGCAAGCCAGAATGATGATCCGCAATGGTGAATTGGGTGATATTCGAAAAGTCATAGTAGAATATCCTCAAGGGTGGTTGTCTACAAAAGTCGAAGATTCTGATCAAAAGCAGGCATCATGGAGAACGGATCCAACAAAATCTGGAATTGCAGGAGCCATCGGTGATATCGGCACCCACGCCGAAAATCTGGCAGAATATATTACTGGACTACATATAACAGAATTGTGTGCGGATATCTCAACATTCGTTGAAGGTCGGATGCTTGATGACGATGGAAGCATTCTTTTGCGGTTTGATAATGGAGCCAAAGGTATTTTGTTCTGTTCGCAGATAGCGGCTGGTGAAGAGAACGACCTTAACATTCGAATCTATGGCACCAAAGCTGGATTGGAGTGGCATCAAATGGAACCCAATACACTGACACTAAAACCCTTGTCTGGACCAATGACCAAATTAAGAACAGGAGTTGGCGATCTATATCAAGAGGCCAATATACATACTAGAATTCCTGCCGGGCATCCAGAGGGCTACCTGGAAGCTTTTGCTAATATCTCTAGAAACTTTGTGCATTGTATCCGATCACGTATAGAAGGCACTGAAGTCGATGAACAAATGACTGATTTCCCGGGAATCGATGATGGCGTACGAGGCATGAAATTTATCTACAAAGCGATCGAATCGGGAAAGTCTGAAAGCAAATGGGTAAAAT
>JAHHJQ010000038.1 GCA_018680005.1 Bacteroidia bacterium
TCTGATATCCCTTTACCCGATTATAACCCAGAGAAAGCCATATCTATCCTTAAAGATGCAGGTTGGGAGGATACCAACAACAATGGTACAGTCGATAAAGTCATAGAGGGAAATCGAATGGAGTTGTCTATTGATCTCCTGGCCTCTCCCAGTGAGAATTCAAAGAATATCTGTTTGCTCGTGCAATCTTCCGCAGCATCCGGGGGAGTAAAAATAAATCCTGTTTTTAAGGAATTGAGAACAATTGTAGGTGAACATCTGGTCCCAAGAAATTTTGAGATGTATGCTCTGGCCTGGTCTCAACAAGTTGGGGATTATGATCCCAAACAGTTATGGCATTCCGAAAGTGACACCCCGAGTGGAAGAAATTGGTCGGGTTTCAATGTACCCGAGTGTGATGCAGTAATTGATCAATTGAGGGAAACCATTGAACAGAATGAGCGGATACCGCTCTATCATAAATGGCAGGAAATGGTGGTTGAAGCACAACCTTATATCTTTCTTGCAGCACCGCAGGAAAGGATAGCTGTCAATAAGAAATTTGAAGCAAGAGTATCTGCAAAAAAACCGGGTATTGCTGAAAACCTTTTTGAAGTTAGAAGGGTAGGAAACACCATCAGCGAACAATAGCATCGCAAGTCAAATGTGGTATTTAATAAAGCGTATATTTTTTTTCATTCCCACATTCATTGCTATCACCATTATTGCGTTTGCCCTCAATCAAAAGGCACCGGGCGATCCTATTGAAAAACTGGTAAGAGGAGGATACATTAGTGAATACAATGCCAGTGAAGAACAATATCGCCTGGACTATATCGAAGCGGCTAAGCAATTAGAATTGGACTTGCCGACATTCTATGTCACGATCAGTTCGATTGCTTATCCCACCGCCTACCATAACACGATCATTCCAAATGACAAGCAAAAGATGAAGGAACAAATCACTCAATCCGTTCCTGTCTGGAAATATCTGGTGCCTACCATCCAATGGAATGGATTCGACAATCAATATCATCGTTGGTTGATAAAGGTTTTACGATTTGATTTAGGAACTTCATTTGCAGATGGGCAACCTGTTTCAAACCGGATCTTAAAGGCAGCAAAATGGACCATTATCATGAACGGTCTCGCAATTCTTTTGGCTTATGGAATTTCCATATGGTTAGGAGTCTGGTTAGCTACAACTAAAAGAAAACGAATAGCTTCAATGGGCAGAGTGGGTCTATTTATACTTTATAGCATTCCTTCTTTTTGGACAGCGACGTTGCTTGTGGTCTTTTTCACAACTCCTGAATATGGAATTGCATTGGATTTATTTCCTACCATGGGTCTGGGAAATTTGCCATCAGAAGCTCCCTTCTGGAATCGATTTTGGGAAACTTCAGGCCATCTTTTACTGCCTGTTTTTTGTCTGACCTATGGTGCTTTGGCATTTATCACTATACAAATGCGGAAAAGCATGCAACAGGAAATGGGGAAACAATATGTGCTGGCTGCAAGATCCAGAGGCTTTTCAGAGCGACAGATTATATGGAAGCATGCTTTCAGAAATGCGCTTTTTCCAATGATCACCCTCTTTGCCTTGATCTTACCTGCATTGCTTACAGGCTCTGTTGTTATAGAAGTAATATTCAGCATACCAGGAATGGGACTACTGACATATGATTCCATACTTCAGGATGATTGGCCGGTAGTCTATGGCGTGTTGGTGGTCATTGCTGTATTGACGATGCTTGGAAATTTCCTCGCTGACATTCTTTATGCCTTGTTTGATCCCAAACTGCGATATTGATCAGAAAGGTAAATTACCGAGATCCACATTGCCTCCAGTGAGGATGATTCCTACTTTTTGACCGGAAAAACTTGACTTGTTCTTTAGCAGCGCTGCAAGTGGGACTGAACAGGAAGGTTCGATAATTATTTTCATCCTTTCCCAGATCAGACGCATAGCATCCACGATTTCCTGTTCTGTAACCGTAAATATCTCCGTGACGTGTTCCCGGATAATTTCAAATGTTTTATCCGAGAGATTGGTTCTTAATCCATCTGCTATTGTATCGATGCGGGTATTCTTCACGATCTCTCCCTTTTGAAGTGACAAGTAGGCATCATTGACTATTTCCGGTTCGGCACCATAGATTCTGGTCGTTGGTCTCATATACGATGTGCATAGGGCAGTCCCTGACATAAGCCCACCGCCGCCGATAGGTGCCATGATGGCATCCAGGTCTGTTATATCCTCATGAAATTCTTTGGCGCAGGTGGCCTGACCACAGATAACGTTATAGTTATCATATGGATGAATAAAGGTTGCACCGGTTTGGCGAACTACTTCATCCAAAGTAGATTTTCTGGCTTCTATGGTCGGCTCACAGAAAGTGATTTCAGCGCCATATCCTGCAGTTGCCCTTTTCTTTATCTCGGGTGAATTCGAGGGCATGACAATATAGGCCTTGGTTCCCATCAATTTAGCAGTAAGCGCTACCGCCTGTGCATGGTTACCACTGGAATGTGTAGCCAGGCCTTTTTCCTTCTCCTCATTGCTCAAAGATAATCCGGCACATGATGCTCCTCTCATCTTGAAAGCACCGATTTTTTGAAAATTCTCACATTTAAAATGTATGTCACATCCTGCTATTTCATTTATGGATGTAGAACGCATAACGGGTGTACGATGGATGAATGCGTTAATTTCTTTATGTGCAGTTTGAATATTAACCAAGTCAGGTCTATGGCTCAATTTCAGCATGTTTTCGGTATTATTTTTAACTGAGAATAAGTTATTGAATTTTGAATATACTGCTACGTATTATAAATATGGAATTTCTGTAATGTGAACATTAATTAGTGTCACAATATGGTGGAAATCAAATATTTATTGCTTTACTTACCAGCGTATAAACCTAGTTAAAAAATAAAAATAGAGAAGCGATGAAAAAAACAATGTACCTGCTGGTACTATGCACTACGTGTGCCATAATGGGGTGTAATGAATCTATTACATCTGCCGATTTTTCAGAAGAAATCGAAGTGGAAAGAAGTTCCAGAAGAGCTGAGAAGGTGGATGTTTGTCATAAGGGAAATGTGATTGGTTTGAGTGAGAATGCAGTCAATGGCCATCTGAGTCATGGAGATGTATTGCTTGTTCCGGATGAAGATGGATATTATCCTCCAAATGAGTGTGGTTATGAGACGAGACCAGAATGCAACATTAATTATTTATCAGACTTTGACGGAGCTCCGGTTCGAAATGATTTAGGTTTGACTATCTCGTCCTCTCCTGAGTGTAACGAGATGGGATTTGGTTTTCCCGGAAACGGTTTAGGATTGAGTCCAGGCTGCAATGTTTTTAGTGGTTCTTTGGCAACTGAGGAACTATCCCAGCTTAGTTTTGATCTTGCTGCAATTAGTGACGGACAGATCAATGATGAAGGTGAAGAATTGCGTGTTGCCATATTTTCAAATTCTTCAGGCGGTGTGCTTACAATTAAATACGATATCAGTTCTGATCCATGGTTATATGATGATGCGAAGGCCGAAAATCTATGTATTTCATACAACACCTTAGCTACTAGTCCATTAATTATCACAGGCGATCGTATCAATAAAGTTCAAATTATAGATATTCCGATATCGTCCAGTCTCTTCATTACTTTTGGTTTTAGATCTCAAACTACTCAAACCGAAGAAAGATGGGCCATCGATAATATTCACTTGACGTGTTCAGCAGATTGTCCACTATAATCTGGTGAATATTCAAAGAATAGAATAGGTCAAGAATACTCATAATGATAAAAGCGATTGAATCCAATTTCAATCGCTTTTTTTTGGTCTACACATATCAAAAGTTAAAATCTAACGGGTGCTAATTATTCCTCCCGGGTCTATTAGCATTAGCCTCGATATGACTCAGAGCGAAACTACATCCGAGGTATGGGCGGCAGATAATATTGTCCTTCGATGTTTGGATAGATAGTTCATCCCTGAGTATCACTTCCGTATAATGCCTGAAAAACATAATTCTGAATTTTATATTTGGAGGATATGTCTACAAAAAAGCCCATTTCAGAACTATCCGAAATTCTTAGCAATCTAAATCCAATATTGCATCGGGGCAGCTATGTGTATTGCAGTTTACCATCTGAGGAAGCATGCACAGGAATTCATTTGACAAGTTGGATTCAGGAAGATGAAGGTCTCTCAGTGATCGTGGAGAAGCATATCGCTGATCAGCAAGGTTGGGTCCATTCTGCTGCAATGGCCTGGATTACCCTTAATGTGTATTCTTCGTTGGAGGCAGTGGGCCTCACAGCAAAAGTGTCTTCGCTTTTGGCAGAAAATGGCATCAGTTGTAATTTGGTTGCAGGATATCACCATGATCACATTTTTGTTCCGGAGCACGATAAGGAAATGGCTATGCAGCTGCTTCGAGAGTTGTCTGGACAGGACCAGAATATAAAAAGCGTTTGACAAGTGCCAAACGCTTTTCATGTTGTGATCAGAA
This sequence comes from Bacteroidia bacterium, assembly GCA_018680005.1. GTDB lineage: Bacteria > Bacteroidota > Bacteroidia > Chitinophagales > Saprospiraceae > HDS-20. Next base: position 4,505 of record JAHHJQ010000038.1, read on the forward strand.
TATTTGAAATTTGCTAATCCATTATTCTTTCTACCTCTATATTACGGACTGCATCTGGAATACTTATGGCACCTTTATTATACTTCTGGAGAACTGATTGTTGAATAGTAAACTTCATCTTCTTTGGAAAATCTTTACAATCATCACATGCTGTCATCGTGACTTCGAATAATAAGGATTCATCTTCATTTAGATTTTTGATCGTCCGAGCATAATTCACAATGTTTTCCTTAAACTCTTTTTCAAATTCAGGTAACATGGCCATAACTTCCTTATTACGCTCTTCTCGGGTCATTTTGTCCTTGCCAATGGTCGGCATGGAGTACAATTCATCATTCAAGACATTACTGGAATAAAGCTTCATTGAAATAATAGATCCAAAGTTGGAGAGCTTGGAATAGGATGGTTTGAAAGACGTAAAATAAGTCTTTGAAAGATCCTTCTGATAGAGTCTGTGAAACATTGCTGTCAAAGTCTCTAAATCAGCATCCCTGGAGTTGTCGATTTCCATTTTTGTAACAGAAACTTGTTCAAAGAATGCGTCTCTGGTGATTTTGCCTTGCGACAATTCATTGATCTTTCCCACACTTACTTCGATAGTGATTTCAGTTCCTCCGCGACCAGCGCTTTGCAAAGAGCGTTCAGCCCAGATGATGGATTCATCCGATCGATCAACTGTCGTAACCATCGGTGCAAAACTTCCAGAGCCATGTCCGATTTTAACTACAATTTTGTGATTGTCGTTGAGCTGACCTATGATTCTGGCATAGTCTGCAAGAAATACTTGTATTTTATCAATCATATCTTCATTAACTTCTTGGGTATTCATGCCCCTAATCTTGACTTCAGCCTGTCCTAGTCTTTTCATTTGTTCTTTATAGCGTTGCATTTGCTCTTTTTCGGCTTTGATCATTTCCTCCTTTACCTTCATTTTCTCTTTGGCCTCCTTCATTTTTTGTCCAGCGATTTCCTTTTCACGTTGGACCTCTGCTAAAGCAGCTTTTTCACTTTCCATAGCTTCCTTGGCCTGGGCCAAAGCATAAGATGCTCTGGTATAAGGGGCAAACCCTCTTCCTCCTATAGTAAAAATGACTCCATAGTCTTTGATAAATTCTCCTTCAACGTTGCTGCCGCCAAAAAGCCCAACCCGTCTGTATTCGTAATTGCTGTCTGTACTGAGTAGAGTGGACAATGCATTTTCAGCCACTTCCAAGTCTCGGTGCATCCTGTCCTTATCGAACTGACACAGCCCTAATGTTGGCAGAATTAAAATAATAGCTATATAAATAATTTTCATTTTCAACTTTTTTAAATTGATGGTTTATTAATAATTAGTAGTTACCGCAACAGGATCCGTAAGACTGCTAAATATGGCATCTGTTCGATCTTGTTGATTATTAATGGCTGCAGCCACTTCATTAAATGCATTTTCGATTTTGAATAGATCAGTACTTCTTTGTTGGTCCCAATACTGTACTAAGGCTGTAATGGATCCTTCAATATCTTGACGTTGCTCGTTTTCAATACTCCGGATCATTTGCTCCAATCTGGCATATTGTGCATTCGATTCAGACTGCATATTAGATTTCAACCGATTGTTTTCTAAGCGGTATTGTCCTGTCAAGCTAGCGAGGCCTGTATTGATATTTTGAAGACTTTGATCTATATTATCCTGATAGGTTGTGAACTGTGATTGATAGTCCTTCATTTGGTTTTGGACTGCTTTGGCCACAATGCCTTCTATTTTGGTGTCGATATCTGTCATGACCTCAGGATCTCCAAAGCTAAATGCCAATGTATTGCCTACTCTGTTAACCTGGAGACCACTCAACCAGGAGATTCCTAACAATATAATCGCGGCGGCAGCATACTTTATCCAGTTGGGCAGATGAACGACGGCAGCACCTTTACGGACATCAGGGCCTTCATCCACATCCTGGTTTTCAAAAGGTGGTACCTCTATCTCATCAGCTGTCCATTCATTGAGGTGATTCTGAGTGCCTTGCAAGGCGCTGACTTGTGCTTTGAGTTCAGGATCATCTTGCATCTTAGTCTCGAATTTTTCGACGAAACTTGGATGCATTTCACCACTGATGTATTCGATTATTTCTTTTTCAAGATGCTTCATTGTAAATCTTGTCTTTGTTAACTGTTAGAGTCTTTTTCAATGCATTGAGCCCATAGTACATTCTGGACTTCACCGTGTTTTCTGAAGTTTCGAGTATCGCTGCGATCTCTCTGAATTTCAAGCCCTCGTACTCCTTCATGATGATCACTTCTCTTTGTTCAGCAGGAATCTTCATCAATGCTTTTTTAACTTGCGCAATGCGTTCATTGCGTTCCATTTGACGATGCGGATTGTTATTGGTTTGCATTGTCAGGTGTAGAACCTCTTCAGGTTCATGATATCTTTTGCTTTTATGCAGATTTCGACAATGATTAGCTACAATCCTAAAGAGCCATGGCGTATAGCTCGATGGATCCCTGAGATTGTTGATTCCTTTTGTCACCGAGATAAAAGTCAATTGACTCGCCTCTTTAGCCATTTCCTCGTCTCCAGTAAATCTCAGGGCATATCGATAAACCCGCGGATACCAGGAACGACATAGGCTTTCCAATGCTTGCCGATCGCCTTTTTGGATTTTGGTTATAAGAGGAAGGACGTTGATTTCTTTATTCATGTCAATCATCAAAATACAATAGAAAGAGAAGAGTCAGATTGAAAAAGTTTTATCCGGCGGTTTAAATATTGGATAATATCTATCAACACAGGTTCAGCATCTTGTGAGAAGTTATGAAATGATTAATGCATTTAACTAATGACCACAATTGATGTTTAATTGTTAAATTGATCGAAGCAAAATAAATTTTCTAAATGTTACACTACATCCCGTCCAAGGCACCGATACTTTCATTTTTATTTCTTCTGTTCTGGATAGGAGTTAGTGCGCACACCTCAGAAAAGAAAATTGGAAATGCCACGGATAGCACTAGTCTATTTGACCATATTTATCAAATGGAAGGAGTTCCCAGCATCAAGATTAATACGGATTACGGATATCTCCTTAGGAAGAGCATGAAAGAGGAGTATCAGCCGGCAAAGGTGATAATCACCAATTCTTCCGGAGAGATGGTTATGGATTCCGAGACTCGAATACGTACAAGAGGAAATATGCGGAAGCAGGTTTGTGGTGTACCACCGATCAAAATTGATTTTACGGATGAGGAGCTTCAGCAACAAGGATTTCTAAGTATGGATGACCTGAAGTTTATTTTTCCTTGTGGTCGCAAACAATGGGATCAGACCCGATTGTATAAAGAGTATTTGGTGTATCAGATGTACGATGTTGTCGGTGAGCATGGAATGCGCGTAAAATTGATCAACGTTGAGTTTATTGATGATGATGATACTAAGTATGATTTTGTCGGGATGCTAGTAGAGGATGAAGAAGAATATGCAAGAAGAAAAAACGCTAAGATTGTAGAGGTAGGGAAATTAAGCGATGGAGGTTTGGATAGAGATTCTTTCCTTAAAATGACCTTTTTCCAATATATGATCGCCAATACGGATTGGACAGTACCTACAAAACACAATTTGGAAATTGTTAAGATACCCGGTGTAGCCAAAGTCATGGGCATACCTTATGATTTTGACTATTGTGGATTTGTAGGTCATAAGTATGCTGTACCACATTCTGACCTACCCATCAAGTCAGTGCATGAGCGTTATTTCTTTCCTTACGAGATTACAGAGAAGGAATTCTACGAGATGGTGGAATATTACCAATCCGTTCAGGATGATATCACCGGTATTATTGCTAATGCATCCTATTTAGATGAAAGGGCGATGAATGATTGCCAGGATTATGTAAGTGATTTTTTTAAATTATTGGAGAATCCGAAGAGATTAAAGAAATCCATTGTAACATCGCGTTAGGAATAACTAGTAAAAAGTTAACTGAACTTCATGCTGGATAGCTTAGTCAATCTTTATGATGAATTTGCCAAAAGCGGCAGAATGCTGGAACTTCAAAAACTTGCCCAGGAACAGGGTCTTGGTTTTGACAAAAGAGCTCCTTTTGGTATTCAACCAACAGCCATTAAGTCGTTCAAAATTTTTCAGAAGAAAGGAACGAAACGATTTATTGGGATCATTTCTGATAAACTCAAAGATATAGATGGTACCATTCGGTTTTATGATTATGCAAGAACAAGAGATCTTGAGACCTTTACGAGGTCCGTTGTTGAAGTGCGCACAGATCAGTTATACGCCGATTATCTCGCTATAGAGCCCAAAGGAGTGTTTTCGAAAATGAAGGGCTACTTCACTTCCGAAGACATTGATTTTCCTGAATTAAAAGCATTCTACGATCAATTTCAGATTTCCACAAGGGATCCGGACGCCGGATTGATACTTCAACCAAGTGCTTTAGATTTGATCATTGATCAACCAAATATGCACATCGAAGCCGAAGGAAATTATTTTGTTTTCTATACCAAGAAAAAGGAACTTCCGGTCCAGGATGTACTCGGGTTAATGGATTTTGCTGAAGAATTTGTGACGCGATTGATATTAGACCAATCGAGAGATTTTGTTTGATCTTCCTTATTCTGCATCATTTTGGTCAATAGTCAATGTAAATGTGTTAAATTTCAAAATCTGTTCGACGCATTGATCTGTTGAAAATGATACAGCATGTACAAATCCAATGCTCATGGAAAAAACAAAAACCCTTCATTTCTTGCTTGCCTTGATGCTTGCCTTGTCTTATCAGAATGCTTCTGGTATGCAGTCTTCCATATCTCAGGAATGGGGATTTTCGAATCCTGATACCACCAGTCTTTTTAA
>JAHHJQ010000052.1 GCA_018680005.1 Bacteroidia bacterium
GTAAAAAATTAACAAGAAACCATTTTCCATCCGGGGACCAGTCGTAATGTTGATCACCATCGGAGTAGGAATATTGTTTCTCCTTAGGCATGATTTCTCTGACTGCTTTCGTATCCAGGTTGATAACTTTTAAAGCCGTTCTTTCTTCCAAAAAGGCAACTTCTTTTCCATCTGGAGAATATGAAGGCTGGAAAGTTTCTTTGTCAGATTTTAGAATGGTTTCTTCATTTAAAATAGTAGAATTGAAAAAATACTTTTCTTCTTCCCGAGCGATTGAAGTTTGGTATAGGTTCCAGCTCCCATCTCTTTCACTGGCATATAAGATAGAACGACCATCCGGGCTGAAGTCAACATTTCTTTCTTGTTCTGGTGTCTGAGTAATACGTTTTGTTGTTCCCTCTTTTACAGAACTTACAAAGACTTCACCTCTAACGACAAAAGCAATTTCTTTTCCATTTGGTGATAATGACATATCTGTTACATCACCTTTTATCGGGACAATTTTTTCTTCATTGAAACGCTCATCAGCATTGATTTGAATATTCACTTTAGTTGGAGTACCGCCTGGAGCCATCGTATAAATTTCTCCATTGTAACTAAAGCAGAGTTTATCATCCTGGCTAACAGAGAGATAGCGAACGGGGTGATTTTCCAAATGGGTAACCTGGGTAGAATTGCCAGGGGTGTTGATGTCCATTTTGAAAACATTGAAGGACCCGTTGGCTTCTGAAAGATAGTAGATAGATTTCTGATCAGGAGCAACGATTGGATTCCGGTCTTCACCATCAAAGGAACTAAGCATGGTATATTTTTCTGAATTGAAATCATAGGACCAGATATCTCGGGTAACCGAAGAAGTATGGTGTTTTCGAAAAGCATCTTCATATCCTTTTCTATCATGGAAGACAATCATACTTCCATCTTTGGAATATTTAGCATCCTGAGCAGGAGTCGTCAAGACCTGTGAGACTTTACCTCCATTGGATGGTATTTTATAAAGCTCAGGTAATACGCCAGATGGAAATTGTTGATTTAGCGCAGCATCTAGTCTGCTCGAACTAAAGATAATTGCTGAATTGTCTGCTGTAAAATCTGAAGGATAATCACCTGCAGAATGATAGGTGAGGCGTTTTGCTTTTCCTCCTGTAGCATTGATGACATACACATCAAAGTTTCCATATCGATCCGAGGAAAAGGCAATCTTTTTGCCATCATGGGACCATACTGGCATATAATCATGTGCTTCATGAAGTGTCAGAGGTATTGCGGCTCCTCCCTTAGAATCAACTTTGTATAAATCTCCCTGATACGTGAATACGATTGTATTTCCATCTGGAGAAATAGCAGGATATCGAAGCCACAATGGAGCATCTTGAGCAAAGGTGCAAATGGCCAGGATATTCAGTAATAGTGTAAATAATGCTTTTTTCATAATTACTTTATACGGGGTCAATAATTGATAATATTCGAGCTTCGAATATAAGGCTTAAACAAATGGTATTATTCATTGGACTTGGTGTATCAAGCATGAAATAGACGGCTTTATCCCATTTGTCATTGGGTTACTAGGCCCAACTACTGGTAATTGGATCTTTGATAGTGTTTTATATTATCTACCGATGCCAAAGGATCCGAAACTTCTGCTAAAGCCTTAGGTATTGTGCATCTCCTTCTTTTCAGAAATTCTGTACATTCAAGGCTAAAATTATACTATGTCAATTCTGATCAAAAATGGTCGCATCATCACAGCTTCTGATGATTATCACGCCGACATATATATACAAGGTGAAAAGATTCACACCATAGGCGAAAATCTTGATCTCAAAGCAGACAAGGAAATCGATGCCGCCGGCTGTATTGTCTTTCCGGGTGGTATAGATCCGCATGTACATCTGGATATGCCCTTTATGGGTACATTTTCAAGCGACGATTATAGCACAGGGACGCTGGCTGCTTTGCATGGGGGAACGACGATGGTCATTGATTTTATCTTACAGACTCAGGGGAAATCACTGCATCATGCTTTGGATGCCTGGAGGGGACGATCTGATGGCAATTGTTATGGGGATTATTCATTCCATATGGCGGTGACGGATTTCAACGAGGATACAGCACAGGAAGTCGGTCAGATGATCGAGGAAGAAGGCATTACTT
>JAHHJQ010000087.1 GCA_018680005.1 Bacteroidia bacterium
AAAGCTGCCAATGCTGGTGGAGTAGCTACTTCAGGACTGGAAATGTCTCAGAACTCTATGCGCTATTCATGGACCCGTGACGAGGTAGAAGCAAAACTCAAGGATATCATGGACAACATTCACGAGACCTGTGTCCAATTCGGTAAACAAAACGGGTATGTCAATTATGTCAAAGGATCCAATATCGCCGGATTTATTAAGGTGGCGGATTCGATGGTAGCACAAGGTGTGGTGTAGATATTCTTTAATTATTGGAATTGGGATGATTATCGTGGATTGATTTCCGCAAAAGTCAACACAAAACCATTGTTGTCTACAATTGAAAATTCTGTTGCACCATAGAAAGTAGTTTCCAATGGTTTGAGGATTTCTACTTTGTCTTGGATCTGATCAAAGAATGCCTTGACCTTTTGTAGCTGAATATATAGGAGGATAGATCCACCTGGGTTTCGTTGGATCTCAGGCAAGTCATCGCCAAGGCTATTGAAGGTTTGGAACATAAAGGATATCTGACCACAAGACATCATAGCGAAAGAGGGTTCACCTTCATCCGGTACAGTTATGACCACTTCGAATCCTATTTTTTTGTAGAATGCAATGGTTGCATTGATGTTCTTCACAAATATGTTGGGAGATATGGAATCCATAATTAATTGATTTTATACGTGCACTTTTTGGTTGACTACCATCTTTATTCAGTAGTAAATGACGAAGCGGGCAATCCATCCTTATTAAAAAGCGATCCCTTGATATAGTCTTTCCATCCGTATCTGACATATTGTGGATCAGCGATGGAAGATGCTCTTACTTCAATTTTGTCACCTACAATGTTGGCTTTTGCCTGAATGAAATTCTTATCGCTTCCGGCTATTTCAAAACCGGACAATCCACCTGCACCTGACACTACGCCTAAGTTGCTATGATCAAATTCAATGGTGATCTTATTTCCCGAAATGCTATGTGATTTATAGATTGGACCGGATGCGACCATATCGATACCATAATCATTGGAAAGTGCCAACCTTGCTAGTCGGTCTCCGACATCTTGTTTGTTGCCGGGATGAATACTTGTAGGGTGACCGATATCCATGGTAATGGCCATTCCTGTTTTTTCTGTGACGAGGCTCTTTCTTTGTGCATCCCTCAATGCAGGAGATAGACCGTTACCATAATCGAAGGGAGCAATCTGCACAAAATGAAATGGAAATGACTTTTGCCATCTTGTTCTCCAATCATCGATCATACCGGGAAACAGCTTCAAATATTGCTCAGCCCGACCTACATTGCTTTCACCCTGATACCATATTGCACCCTTTATCTCAAAGGGAATAATCGGATGGATCATAGCATTGTAAAGAACGCCTGGTGTACGAGGATCTATTTGGTACTTTTCAATCCCTGCCGGAGGATTTTTGAATGCCTCGGAATCCTCCTCGTACATTAGAAATTGAGATCCCTTGATATCCGCGATTTGCTTAAAGCTCCATTCACCATCAATTGGTATAGTGGTTCCTTTCTGATTGGTCAACTTCATTTCACCAGAGCATCCTCCCGGACCACCGGTATCTATGATCCGCATCGCTAATACATTTTCTCCTTGTTTTAATACAGATTTTGGTATGTCATATGATCTGGGGCAGTTCCAACAAAGTGTGAAGCCTATTTTTTGGCCGTTGACGTAAGTGACGTCCATGTCATCTATTCCTTGACTGACGACGAATTGATAATCAGTGCCTATATCTTCGATCATTACTTTCTTCCGAACCCAAAAGACACCGTCCGTGCCAAGGACATCTCCATTTTCTACCATACCAGGCAAATTCAATGAACTCCAGCTAGCATCATCAAAATCCGATCTTGCAATTTCGTTGTCATCAAGATCTAGCGCCTCCCAATCTTCAGATGATTTTGGTATAGGGACTTGTGGAAAATTGGCAAACCAGGATTCAAAGACTTCAATCTTTTCTGGTTTCAAGGTTTCCATTACTTCTCTGAATTCATCAAGCGCCCTGATCTTATCATGGCTGATCCAGGATTCTACAGGCGTTCCGCCCCACGTACTATTGATGATGCCGATTGGTACTTTAAGTTCATCGTGTAGCTTTCTTGCAAAGAAGTAGGCCGATGCACTAAAAGTCTTTGCTGATTCCGGATTCGTGACCTGCCATTCTCCATTCACTTCGGATAGCGGGGTAGGAGAAATTGCTCTGGAGATATTGAATTGTCTGATCTCCGGATATTTCGCATCGGCAAGTTCTTCCTCGTAATTATCAATGGGTTCATTGGTGAATCCTTCAATGGGCATTTCCATATTGGATTGCCCTGAAGCGAGCCAAACCTCTCCAACAAGCACATCCTTAATGAGGATTGTAGTATCAACTGTGCTAATGGTGATATCATAAGGCCCTCCAGCTTCAGGTGTCGCCAACTTTAGCTGCCAGTTGCCACCCGAATCTGCTTTAGTAGTAATTGGTTTTCCCCATCCAGCCGTGATATTCACAGTTCCTTCAGGCGTGTAAGTACCCCAAATGGATGCATCAGATTGCTGCTGAAGAACCATGTGGTTTGAAAAAATCGGTATTAATGTTAATGGTCTAGCGGTATTCAATTTGGCCGGTTTACACGAGCCGATTAGAAGAAGTCCAAGTATCACAATTGTGATTGGCCACTGATATTTATGCATAGAAAATATTTTACAATAATGTAGGAATGGTGTCAAAACGGATTAGGCACCGTGTGACCTTACCTCATAGACCAATGTGCTGGTTACCATTGGACATGCTTCGGCTATCTTAATCGCTTCATCAAGATTTTCTGCTTCAATGACCAGATATCCTGTCAAAGCCTGTTCATTCATGGGCAAATCTTTCAGTCCCGCTTTAGTAACTTCTTTACCACTGCTGAGGCCAACCTGTTCAACGATTCGATCGCCAATAGACTTAAACCATTGCATCCATTCCTGCATCATCTCTGGAGTAGGAAGCGTGAAACCGACAGTAATGAGAATAAATTTATTCATGATTTTGAATTTAAGCAGTATTGGTCGTTTCAATTACACATTGATGTTTTGATCTGAATATCTTGGTTAGCATGATTTATTGCTTGACGCGACTCATGATGACTCTATCAAAATTCTTGTCACCAAAGTATTTGCGGATAAACATCATGGGTTTGGCGTATTTGCCGGCGACATATCTGGTTTGAGGACTATCTGTATTTACAGCTTTGCTCACGAGATCAGATATGACAGAAGGTGGAGAAAGAAATCCTTCTTTGGAATACATTTTTTTGGTCGATTTGGCAATTTGATTCGACATGTTTTCATAGGGTGTGTCTTTGGCTCTTTCGACCATCGGGTCGTACATGACATCACCAAATTCGGTGGCGATTCCTCCAGGTTGGATGACGACGACATTTATATTGAATGGTTTTAGTTCCAGGCGCAGACAGTCCGACCACCCTTCCAGCGCATGTTTGGTAGCATGATACCAGGCACCTAATGGTGTATACACTCTGCCTCCCATGGATGAGGTATTGATGATCGTTCCGCTACCTTGCTGACGCATATGTGGCAGGACTTCTTTGGTAATTCGGGCCAACCCAAAAATATTGACATCAAATTGTCGCTTGGCATCTTCGATAGATACTGTTTCCACAGCACCCCATACCGCATATCCCGCATTGTTAAAGAGGACGTCGATTCTGCCTTCTTCTTTGATGATTTGTGCAACTGCAGCTTTGACCTGGTCTTCATTGGTGATATCCATTTGGATGGCATGCCCGCCAGCTTCCTCTATATCCCGCATGTTTTCGACACGACGCGCAGCACCGTATACGGTATGTCCTTCATTGATGAGTTGCAATGCGCTGTCTTTTCCAATTCCAGAGGAGGCTCCGGTGATGAGGATTACTTTTTTCATTTTTATTTTTCTTGCTTGGTCAGAAGATAAATTATCGTTTCATGATCCTATCACGAGTGATTCAAGATAGGAAACTTATATTACTTGCCAGTACCTACTGTAGAACGATATGAGCGAAAAATTGGAAATTGGCGCAACATCAAAACCAAGATTTGAATTCAGATCTTTTGGACAGGATTTTACAAGCGTGAGGGAAAGGATGGAGCAACTTAGTGTACCTATTCCGGAGGAATTCAAAGAACGACACTCTTACGAGCTCTATATCATATCTCGTCTGAACGACACCCACAATATCAAGATCAGAGACGGCAAATTGGATATCAAAACTTATGTGCAGACGGTTAATGGTCTTGAACAATGGGACCCGATGATGAAAGCACTATTCCCAATCAGCAAAGCCAGACTGCAGGAGGTTTTCCAAGGATTAAAAGTGGATCTTCCGCATTTAGATAAGGAATCTTATACGCAAAATGCATTTTTGGAAATGGTGCAGAATAACCCGGATCTAATGGCAGTTGAGGTAAAAAAGCATCGCTTTGGTTATATGGTCTATGATACGATTTGCGAATTTGCGGAGGTATGGATCGATGGGGTGAAAGTTGAAGCCATCAATTCAGAATCTACCGAGATCGCAGATATTCAAAAGACGCTAACGGATTGTGGATTAGTCGATATAGAGAACATTAATTATCTCGAAGCGATCAAACGCGTCATTGGAATGAGCGATAAGCCATTGGCGAATTAATGCTTATAATTAAAACATGGGACAAGAAATAGAAAAGAAATTTTTGGTCAAAGGAGAATTTAAGAAGCATGCCTCCAAATCTGTCAAGGTCGTACAAGGATATCTTTCCTCTGTTCCTGAACGGAATGTCCGTGTACGCATCAAAGGCAACAAAGGATATCTGACCATCAAAGGTATCGGGAATGCATCCGGAGCCAGCCGATATGAATGGGAAAAAGAGATCAGTGTAGAAGATGCTGGAGATCTGCTCAAAATATGCGAACCCGGGGTAATTGATAAGACCAGATATATCGTCAAAGTCGGTGACCACGAATATGAAGTAGACGAGTTTTATGGAGACAACGACGGTCTGACCGTAGCTGAGGTAGAGTTGGATGCTGAAGATGAAGCTTTTGAAAAACCGGAATGGTTAGGTGCGGAAGTTACGGGTGAAGTGAAGTATTACAATTCTATGTTGATGAAGAATCCGTATAAGAATTGGTAGTAGGAGTTGATGAAGAGGCCCTTTGGGCAGCGGAGTAGGG
>JAHHJQ010000110.1 GCA_018680005.1 Bacteroidia bacterium
GCTGGGATCTACCCGAAAGCCAGATCTCTATTTTTCAGGATCAGCAACCGATATCCATCGGTCATTTTATAGTCACCCCTATTCTTTCGAATCATTATGAATTTCCAGATCCTGAACTTAGGGAAAAAGCGCTTGGAGGCAATCAGGTTATTGATCAGCCATTGGTTCCTCCGGTAAAATTACTGGACTATAAAATGGGCGGCCATTATACTTTGCATATCACACATCCCAAAGGATCTATAGTCATTCAGGGTAGTGCAGGTTATAAAAATGGCACGTTGGATAGCTTGTCAGCAGACGTCCTATTCATGGGTATAGCAGGCTTAGGCACACAAAGTGAAGATTATCGACAAGCTTATTTTGGACAAATGCTCGATATCATAGATCCACAACAAGTCTTTTTGATCCATTGGGATGGTTTCACAGCACCAATTGATGGACCATTGAATTCTGAATGCCTGCTTTTAGAAAAGTATATGCCTTCCAAGATCAACGTATCGTTTGATGCTGCAATAGAAGCTGTAACAATGAGACCTGACATGAATGCGCATTTGCTTCCCAGGTGGAAAAAGGTAGTGCTTTTTGAATGAGTTAAGTCATCTTTACCACTACCCGATATCGCGCTTTTCCATCACGTAGATGATCCATAGCTTCATTTATTTTCTTAATCGGAAATTCTTCTACTGTCGGATAGATGTTATGCCGAACACAGAATTCCATCATAGTGCGCATCTGTCCTGGACTGCCTGTGGGGCTGGCTGTCAGGTTTTTTTCACCTCCCATAAGCAGACCAGCCGGGATCTTCATGGGCTCCAATACCACACCTACCATGTGCAAGGTGCCTTTGGGTTTCAGGGTTTTGAGGTAAGCAGACCAGTCCAAGGTGACATTTGTCGTATTGATAATAAAATCGAGTGTGCCTCTGATACTTTTCATAGCCTCCGAATCAGTTGAGTTCACGACATGATGAGCACCCATTTCAAGAATTTCGGGTGTTTTGGATGGTGTGGAACTGAAAGCCGTGACTTCACACCCCCATTTATTCAAAAACTTGAGTGCCATATGACCCAAACCGCCGATACCGATCACTCCGACCCTATCAGTTGGTCGCACATTAGCCATCAGAATTGGGTTGAAAACCGTAATACCACCGCAGAGTAGCGGACCTGCTTTGCTGAGATCGATATCCTGAGGTAATGGAATAGCCCATGACCAATGACATCTGACATAATCCGCAAAACCACCATGTCTTCTGACGATCGTCTCTTCCTTAGTACCGCAAAGATGCTGGTCCCCACCAACACATTGATCACAAGCCATACACGATTCAGAAATCCATCCGACACCTACAAAATCACCTTTCTTCAGATGTCCAACATTGGAACCTGTCTCAACGACTTCACCAATTATTTCATGTCCAGGAACAAAAGGATATTCCGTCCTTCTCCAGGCATTGTCCAGCATGCTCAAATCTGAATGACATATTCCACAGTAATGCACTTTGATCTCGACATCGTCTTTGGCAATATTAGCTAGCTGATATTGAAAGGGCTCAAGGGTGCCACCTGTATTCATAGCTGCCCAGGCATTGACTTTTCTCATTGGTATATCGGTTATATTATTTCTTCGAATCTACTTTTTTCAGTGCTTGTGCTATAGCCTTTTCTGCCAGTGCTTCCATCACTCTGTAGCCTTTGACAGTAGGATGTACACCATCCTCTGCAAGATCTGGCGGCAGACCATTTCTATCGTCCGCCATTGCGTTGAAGTAATCCAGATAAATGATTCCATGATCATTGGCATATTCCTTCAACATTTTATTGAGTTCAGGTATCTTCTGATCCGGTCTCAACCCTGGTCGCCAAGGATAGTCCTGTGCTGGTAACACCGATGACAAGACAACTTCAATGTCATTCTGCACCGCTAACTCTACCATAGACTGTATGTTACCAAAAATTTCTGCAATGGTCATAGGACCGGTATTGCCAGCGATATCGTTCGTCCCGGCAAGAATGACAACCACAGTAGGGTCTAATTCTATAACGTCAGGTCTGAATCTGATCAACATTTGTGGCGTTGTTTGACCACCTATGCCTCTATTGATATATGGTTTGCCTACCCACCATTCAGGTGACATTGTACTCCATCCCTCGGTGATTGAATTGCCAATCAAAACGATCCGATGATCGTTTTGATTTGAATGCTTGATTTCCATATTAGAAGATCTGTATTTCTCCAGATTGGCCCAATCCTGAGCTTGGAGATACATCACCATTAATGTTCCCAGTATGAGCAAGAACATGCGACGCATAAATATGAATATTATGTATTAAGACATCGTAGGAATTCTTCACACAATGTAATAAAAAAGGCGACCATTCTTTTTCTTTCTGAAAAATGCAGGTCGCCATGCTTAGGTTCCAAAATAGAACCGTAACACTCTCTAATTCTTAATCAGAAACAAGAATTATAGTTTTCTCATTATCTGAATTTCATTTATGGATAGGCCTTTGAAATCTTTCATTAAGTGGTCTCAAATTGTGTAACAACATGTAATTGATTAACAAAGGTTAACCACCTAAAGTTTTGTGTCAATGTCTGGGGATACTAGCAGAAAATACGTGTAACTGTAGACTTCCGGCAAAACAAATTCTGCAGATTTTGAGATGTTCAACTTAAAGGGTCTTTTGGCTACTTCACTCCAAATGAGAGCTATAGCGCTGTTCAATCCGGGCGCAAAACTAGATAATCACTTCTAATAATCAAGCGGGTGTTCTATTTCGGTAAGTATTGAGCGGGTAATGGCAAGTCTTTGCTTTCCCCTAACCAGTAAATCTGCATGATCCACCATCGATCTCCATCATTCATGAGTTGAATACTATTGATTCCCCTGGCAAATGGTTCTGTCTCTGCTTTGGATTGATAAGATTCATATGTGGTCCAGATGTGCACAAGAGAGCCATAAGTCTCTGTCTTTCTGTGAATCTCCACTTCGTGAAATCCATTTTCTTCAAGCCACTTACCGGAATTAGTGATATAGTCTTCGGCAGTCATGATACGATAGCCCATCTTACCCTCCTGATTCTTTCCGGATGGTACCAACAGAGCGTCTGGCGTAAATAGATTTCTGAATCGGTCCCAATCTCGCTTTATACCTTTGTCACCTGAAATGGAGCCATACAACGCGGCAATAATATTATCTTCTGATTGTACGTCTTCATCATAATTTGCTTTTTCCTGAGCCATAGCAACAAAAGCACTGACACAGAAAATGACAACCCATATAAGCTTATTCATGATTACTTGATTTTAATATCTACTTCCAACACTAGTCTCTTTTTTTACTATTGGCAATTTAATCTGCGATGGATACTTGCTTCCGTGAAATACCTTATTGCGGGCTACGACTCCTTCTTTTTCGTCATAATTATTGCCGCCAGTATTGAGATTCCTGGCAAAACGTGGGAAGTTGCTGCTTGAAACTTCAATACGGATGCGATGACCTTTTTCAAAGTAGTTGCTCGTAGATAACGGTGTCATATCCAGATCGTACACCTCACCATCTTCCATAAAAACTTCTTTATCATAACCTTCACGGTATCGGGTCCTTTGGATTGTCTCGTCCAGATTGTAAGCGCGCCCATCAGGATAGACATCAATCAACTTGATCGTAAAGTCTGTATCCTTGGCGTCAGAACCGACAAATAATTTGGTTTCTATAAATCCAGAAACTTCAACACCTTCTTCAAGTGGCTCAGAAGTAAATACCAGGATGTCATTTCTTGTTTCCATATGTCTTTGATCAAATGCGCCACCCTGTACTGCATTTCCAGTGCAGCATACATTGCCGCCGTAAGACATCACCGGATTCATGGGATCATATGCAAACTCATCTGCTGGATCTTCCTTTGATGGCAACGTAGTTGTCAATTTCCCATCTCCAAAAAGACTGTTCGCCTTCCCTCCGCTACTCAGATAGAAAGTTGTCATTTCAGCTTCTTTAGGTGGCCACTGATCTGCAGATTGCCATTTGTTCATCCCCATTGTGTAGTACTGTACGCGAGGGGTATTCTCTTTGAAATCATTCTGCTCCCCCTTGAGCCACATATCAAACCAATCATAGATTTGTTCATCATAATCCAATCGAGCGTCACCAACGCTTCTTTCACCGACGACAGTATTTTCTGTGGCCCTGGTATATCGACAATGTAAGGTTGGGGCAATGACGAGATACTGATTGTCAGCTACTTCCGGATCATCAATATTATTTCGTACGTGATTGAAAAGTGCCAGATTGGGGCTTGTGGAAACGTCATACCAGGATACAAACCAAAAGCTTGGAACTCCAAAATCCTGATCATCATGATACAACCCACCTTCAAACCAGGCCGGATCGTTGGGTTTACGAGTGATCATATTATCAAAAATTTCCCGCTTTCCATTGACATTGGAAAGTAACTCCGTCAAGGGTAGATGGCTCAATGCCTCAGACATATCGACACGAGGGTTTTCAGGAGCCAGATCATAAAACCTGGATATTCGAATAAGATCTTCCTGAGTAGCTCCTTTTGGAATTCTGGGTTTGAATTTGTCATGCTCGACTCCATACAACCATGCTGAGAACAACATCTGATGTACGCCTCCTCTGTACCAGTTCCCTTGCTCGTAAAAATCTCCTACTTTGCCCACACCAGCACCATATCCCTGCGGAACCATAGCTGCATGTGCAGGATGGTCCAAAGCCGCTACTGCCATCTGCCATTCAGCAGTTGAAGAACAGCCAAGCGTACCTA
>JAHHJQ010000115.1 GCA_018680005.1 Bacteroidia bacterium
GGTGTATCTTTGCAAAAAATTGAAAAGGTCTTCTTTGAATTATGAGTAAGCACGGAAGAATTTTGGTAGCTATGAGTGGTGGCATCGACAGCACAGTCACAGCCATGATGCTACATGAACAGGGGTATGAAGTCATAGGTATAACCATGAAGACCTGGGATTATGCAACCTCCGGAGGAAGCTCAAAAGAGACTGGATGCTGTAGCCTGGATTCTATCAATGATGCCCGTGAGGTGTCGGTGCAAATGGGATTCAATCATTTCATTATCGACATCCGGGATGAATTTGGAGATTATGTAATCGATAATTTTGTTGACGAATATATGGCCGGACGCACACCTAACCCCTGTGTCCTGTGTAATACACACATCAAATGGAGTGCTTTGTTGAAAAGAGCAGATGCTATGGATTGTGAGTATATCGCAACCGGGCATTACGCATTGGTCAATGAGCTCAATGGACGTAAGTACATTACAAAAGCCAAGGATCTCCATAAAGATCAGTCTTATGTGCTCTGGGGCCTAAGTCAGGAATGTCTGCAAAGAAGTAAGTATCCTCTGGGGCCCTATACAAAGCCCGAGGTAAGGCAGATGGCCTATGACTGGGGATACGAATCCTTATCCAAGAAGAGCGAGAGCTATGAGATTTGTTTTGTACCAGATAACGACTATCGTAGCTTTTTGAAAAGAAGGGTGGAAGGACTGGAAGAACAAGTCAAAGGAGGACTATTTGTAGATCGTAATGGTGAGATCCTGGGCAAACATGAAGGATACCCATTCTATACCATAGGACAAAGAAAGGGGCTGGGAATGGCTTTTGGAAAACCAATGTATGTCACCGAAATCCAACCGGCGACAAATACTGTAGTCCTTGGTGAAGTTGATGAACTGCTCAGAAATGGGATGCTTGTAGGTGGAATCAACTCCATGAAATATGACCACATTCCTGATGGAATCGAAACCACTACGCAGATTCGATACAACCACCCTGGTAGCCTAGCTAAACTCTACAATGAAAAAGATAAGATCCAAGTCGAGTTCATGTCCAATGTCAGGGGTGTCGCACCTGGACAGTCGGCAGTCTTCTACGAAGGGGATGATATCCTAGGCGGTGGCCTCATTCATAGTGCACTGAATTAAATCCTACCTTGGAGCTTTTATCCTGATTATGTAATACTTTCAGGCCATCAAATCCTCTTTTCTTTTGGACGCATTCTCTTTACATGAACTCAATGAATTCATCAAACGAATTCTGGCTTTTAATCTTCCCGATGAAATATGGGTTCAATGCGAGTTAGCGCAGGTAGGATATAGTCGAGGCAATTACTATATCGAATTAGTCGAAAAAGATGAAGCCGGTGATGTCATCATCGCCCAAAGCAGTGCAGCCCTTTGGCGGGCTGACTACTCTCGGCTGAAAAAAAAGCATGGTGATCCATTAGAAGATGTCCTTAGAGAGGGTATTGAGGTCATGCTCAAGGTCAAAGTAGAATTTCACGAACGATATGGACTCAAGCTGGTGATCAAGGATATCGACATGCACTTCATCATGGGCAAAGTCGAACAACAGCGAAGAGAAACCATTGAAAAACTCCAAAAAGAAGGACTACTGGATGCCAATAATCAACTTGATCTGCCTCCGGTACTTCAACGAATAGCCATTCTCTCTGCACAAAGTGCAGCCGGTTACCAGGATTTTATCAAACAACTTGGAAATAACCAATTTGGGTATGATTATGAATTGACTCTATTCGAAATCGCACTACAAGGTCAAAACACAGAATCTACGGTCATTAATGCACTCAAACAAGTCAACAAAAGAAGCAAGGAATATGACTGCATCGTCATCGTACGCGGTGGAGGTTCCAAACTGGATTTGGCTGCTTTTGATGCATTAGAACTAAACCGAAATCTTGCAAAAGCCAAATTGCCCGTGCTCACAGGGATAGGGCATGAGATTGATGAAACAGTAGCGGATATGGTGGCTTATTCCAGTCTTAAGACACCTACGGCGATGGCCGAATTTCTTATTCAGAGAAGCTACAATTTTGAAGCAGACATTCTGGAGAAATATGACTATCTCAGAAATTTTGCACTCGAAAAGTTAAAGACCCATGAATTACTGCTCTCTAGAATGCAAGAACAAATTTTAGCCAATACCAGACAATCAATAGGTCAAAAAAATGACCAGTTGGATTACCAATTGGATCGAATGGTCACTCTTGCAAAACAAAAATTGCGAAGTGAAAGTAAACGAATTCCAATACTTGAACGCACACTTGATTTACTAACGATTGAATCTACGCTAAGCCGTGGATTTACAGTCACTCAATTCAAAGGCAGGGCCCTAAGAAAGTCTGACATCATAGAAGAAGGTTCAGAGCTGATCACCATAAGTCAGTCTCTTGAAATAACCAGTACAGTAGAAAAGGTAAACGAAAAGAAATGAAGAAAATCACCTCTTACGAAAAGGCATATCAGGAAATAGAACGTATTCTTGAAGATCTGGTATCTGATGAAGTTTCTGTTGACGAACTTGCGAAAAAGGTCAAAAGAGCAAAGGAATTGATCACATACTGCAAGGAAAAACTACGGGATGTTGAGCATGATATCAATACGACCAAAGGAGATTCTGCTACCTGATCAATGTAACTTCACCTTTGAGGCTTTCTGAACCACCGTTTGGTAAACCCAATTCGACTAATAGGACATAGACATCACTTGGCATTGGTTTGCCATTGAAAGTACCATCCCAACCTCCATCAGGATTATCAAATACTTTGTTCCCCCATCTGTCAAAAATGACAAATGAATTGACTACAACGTTTCCTACAATTTCCACAATATTCAGTTCGTCATTAAGACCATCCTGGTTTGGTGTGAAAGCATTGGGTATTACTACTGTCGGTTTGATAACGAACAATGTTATGAATCCTTCGGCAGAACAACCTTGGGTCGTAGTAACTTTTACAACATATACATTACCTCCTTCTATACTTGGGGTTATCGCGACAGTCTCTGTACTACCACCTACTGGTTCCCCATTTTCTGTCCAGAGTATCTCTGCTATTTCACTTGAACTTATTAGCGTATTCAAATTCAATTCGATAGTCTCACCGAGATTAACTTCTAAACTACCTGGTACAGGAATGATACTTACTGAAAATGGATCTTCCACAGTAACTCGCGTTCCAGCTGTCAAAGTCTCGCAATCATTAGAAAATGTTACCCTGTAATCAGTAGTAGCAAACGGAGCTGCAACAATACTGGGCCCTACTTCACCAGTACTCCAGACTAGAGTACCCTGTGCTCCACTTGCATCTGCATTCAACGTGATAGATTCATTAGGACAAATTGTAGCATCGGGTGAAGCCGTGAGTGTCGCAGGCTGTATGACCTCAATCGTCACAGATTCTTCTACATCTGCACAAAAAGGACTAGTGATCTCGGCGGTATACGTTGCTGTCATTGCAGGGCTCACAGAGGGTGTTGGATTACTTACATCTGTAAATGCCGGATCATTAGAAGTCCACCCATAGGTTCCTCCTGGATAGATTGAAGAATTCAATACTACTAATTCACCCGGACAAATAGTAGTCCTTGTTGGAAGCGATAATGTAGGAATTGGCGCAATATTTACAGTTGCTCCTCCCATAGCCGGGCAGCCATTGGCATCATTAGCCGCCACCATGTACTCAGTTGTGGCAATGGGTGCGGCCACAGGATCATCACAATCCGAACAACTCAAAGTCTCGGGAGGCATCCAGACAAAATCACTAAGTCCCGGACTTGTAACTTGCAGTTGAACGGATTCGCCAACACAGATTGTGGTATCCGAAGGAACGACCATGATTTCATCAACCGGTATTATATTGACAGTTACATAAGCCGTATCAACACAACCACCATTCGTTGTAATCCTTTGATAATCCGTTGTGTCAGAGGGAATTACGACTACATTATAAAGGGAATCTCCTGTTTGATAAGCACCTTCTCCCGGTTCCCATTGATAAGAGATAAGTGGATAACTGGTTGTTTCAAAAATCGGAGATCTGAGAATAACAAATTCGCCTTGACAGACCGTGGTATCCTGCGGCATAATCTCCTGGACTCCAGGCAACGAATCCACACGTACATGAATTGAATCCGTCAGACTACACGTCCCATTAGTGATAGACAAATAATAGGTAATATTCTCTGTCGGTTGTATCACAGTATTGTTATCACCGGTGGTGGTGGCCAAAAAAGTGGCTGGCGTCCATTGAACACTTGAAGTTCCTGGACGAGAGTTGACCGTAAGTGGTTGGTCATTTCCAAGACAAACAAATGCGGTATCACTTTCCATTATATCTAATGCTATTTCCGTCACCAGCACCTCAATGGTATCCTTAGATTCGCAAAGTCCTTTATAAGCAGTTAATTCATAGAGCTGATCAGATGAAGGAAAAGCCAATGGGTTGGGATCCATGGCATCCGACAATGTCAGATCCGGCATCCACTCATATCTGATTTCGGAATTCGGAACCACATTCGATATGCTTATGGAATCACCTTCGCAAATCCTGATCGAATCCATTAACGCCAGTGGTTCTGGTAATACGGGTATGAGTGTTACCGAATCCATACTGGTCACCGCACAACCAGTGGTGGTTGCCTCCAAATAATATGTTGTTTCAACTAATGGATTTACCCTTGGATTGGCCAAGCTACTTGTAAAACCAGTTGGTTCTGAAGACCAGGAATAAGTGGTATTGACATCCATTATTCCACCGATATCAACAGAATCGCAAAAAGTATTATCCTCAATAATCGAAAACAATGGTCCATCCTGATCCAGGATCGTTAAATCAAAGGTATCCCTAAGCATACAACCCATTGCATCAATACCGTAAACAACTTGAGTGCTGGATATTGTACTCGAATTCAATATCGTAGGATTGGGGCAATCGGTACAGGAAAAAAGACTAGCAGGGCTCCATGTATAGTTCGCATTGGTGTATGTCAATCCGGCATCTAATACAACTTCAGTGCCTTTGCAAATGGTCAGATCCGGAAGTGCTTGAAGTTCAAATACCTCAACTGTAATACTTAGGGAAGATATGATACCCTCTTCTTCAAAAGTAGCCGTGTATGTTGTGGTTTGTGAAGGAGTAGCTCTGGGGTTAGGACAATTATCACAGGACAAGGTCTCTTCTGGAGTCCATTGCAAAGTTGCAAAATCACCGACAATCTCAAGCTGTGCTTCCGTTCCGGCACAGATGGTTGTATCTCCTAACAATATTTCTGCCGCAAAAATCGAAGTCGATAAAAACGTAAGTAGAAATGGTATAAAAAGAAATCTTAGCTTTTTGTATAACATCTATTCAGAACTATGGTCGCTAAATATGTTGGCCTTTGAGTATTAACGTGTAACAAATGAAATATTTATTTCATACCCAAGATATCTCAAATAAATAATATCACAATAATGTGTGAATCTACACCAAAATAGGAAAAGCAACTTGATTCATGAAGTGGGACGAGCAGTTGTCTTTCGTTTGAACATCTTTTTGACAAATTGAATGACCGGTGTGATATATTGATCGATCTCCAGGATCTTTTTATCATGGAGCGCACGATACGTGATAAACGTACCAACAGGGATCATCAAAAGACAAGGCATCCATGCACCAATTTCCGGAGAAACGATATAACTATAGGTTAGCTTTTTGAATGTCAGTGTGAATACGATATACAACATGAAGAATGTGATAGCGATTAGAACGGGATATCCAAATCCTCCCCTTCTGACGATTGCTCCCATGGGTGCCCCGACAAAGAGAAATATCAGACATACAAGTGCATTGCTGTATTTGAGGTTTAGCTGATAAATATGTTTTGTCTTAGATTTAATCGTGTGCCCCAGGGACCTGGCCTGGTTCATTATTCTCCCCTGAATAGTCGTAATCCTAGTTTTCATACTAGATAATATGGAGAATTGGCGATAGATTTTCATGGATTCAAAAATCCCCATATAACCCAGGATTTCCTCAAATTCAGTTGTATCCCTTTCTGCAGATTGCTCTAACTGGATCGCTCTGGATTGAGGGCCAGCTCGAAAACTTTGTTCTTTTTGAATATGCGCCAGTTTGTCAATGCCATATTCCTTTTTTCCAGGCGCATTGCTTTTTGTTGAAGTTGTCTGCGGCATTTTTCGTAGGTCCGGGCGCTCTTCGGATTGTGCTGAATCAACTTTTACAGGCTTGATATAGGAACTATCCTGGATAATCTTATATTCTGAATAAATATCGTAATAGTTAGCAATCGATCGTTCAACCGTGTGTTCTTTATCTTTTAGTAAAATCTGCAGTGAATCGAGCGCGGTCTTGATTTCCGGAGCACTCATCATGCTTTCGTTATTCTTAAAGAGATCCTTGTTAGTGACCGCAAGATCGAATTCTCCCAGATCAAACACCTTCTCCCAGGATTTGAAACTAGTCTTCACAAAAGGATATGTTCTGCGATAATTGGTAGCACCTCCGGTTTCCTGGTAGTGATTGCCATTCTCCAGCTTCATCACCAGGTAAAGGTTATCCTTAGTTGGTCTAATCGAACCTTCTGAGGCCACGATTTGATTGATATTTCCACGGCGACCATCTCTCTGATCGTAGATGACTACATCTTTAATCGCATTGTTAGACTTATCAAGGTTTTTGATATGCATGACATAGCCATTAAAATCAGTATTGAATACCCCTTCCTGCAGAGATAGTGAAGGTTTTTTCTTTTTGATATCATATAGCCTCGATCTAAACTGGAGATTGGCGTATGGAATGATATTATTAGAACAGACAAAGGAAAAAATAGCGATCAAGGTGCAAGCGAATATCAACGGCACCATAATCCTTTGTAGGGATACCCCCGCAGATTTGAATGAAACCAATTCATACTTTTCCGATAAATTGCCCATGACCATGACCGTAGACAATAACACAGCAATCGGCAATGCCAATGGGAACATGGATATGGACATATACCCTACCATTTCCGCAATCACCAGAATGCCGGCACCTTTTCCAACAATATCATCCAAATAGACCCAAAGGAATTGCATCAAGAGAATAAACACAGCAATGCCAAAGGCCACGAGAAAAGGTGGGAAGAAACTTTTAAGCAATAATTTGTCAATCTTCTTCAATGCTGTATGATCTTACTAACATAGGATAAACGCCAAAGATAGCGGTATTGTTAGGTATTGCCAGCTAAAGTAGCGTTAATGCACTTATTGTTTTTGAAGATGTTTTTCATCTTTGAACTGATTGAATAATCATTATTTTCAGGTTCAATTTCATCCTACACCTTTATCAGAAATCAACTTTATGCGTTTTTTATTCATTCTCGTTCTTAGTTTTCTAATCCCCCCATCTACGTTTTCTCAAGATCAACCCCCTGCTTCAGACGGACAGGAGAGACTTGAAAGTTTTGAAAAAAGAAAGATGCTTGAGGAGCGATCCCTGGTGAATGCAATTGAATTTGAATCAATAGGACCTACTGTCTTCAGTGGTCGTGTAGTGGATATCGATGTTCATCCTGAAGATCCTTCTATTTTCTACGTGGCGTATGCCTCCGGTGGTCTGTGGAAGACTGAGAATAATGGAATGTCATTCAAACCGATCTTTGATAATGAGGTTGTTATGACCTTGGGAGATATTGCGGTCAACTGGGAAAACAACATCATTTGGGTAGGTACTGGAGAAAACAACAGTAGTCGTTCATCTTATGCGGGTGTTGGTATGTACAAGAGTATGGATGAGGGCAAAACCTGGGAATACAAAGGGCTTCCGGAAAGTCATCATATCGGCAGAATCATACTGGACCCGCAAGATCCCAATACTGCTATTGTTGGCGTTCTTGGACACCTCTATTCTCCCAATCCGGAACGCGGTGTTTATAAAACGACCGATGGAGGCGACAGTTGGACACAAACGCTTTCTGTGAATGACAACAGCGGAGCTATTGAACTGATCTCTGATCCCAATGATAGTAATATCCTTTATGTAGGCATGTGGGAACGGACAAGAAGAGCATGGAACTTTGTTGAATCCGGTGTCGGTACAGGGATATACAAGAGTTCGGATAATGGAGATACATGGACAAAAATATCCGGAGGAGAAAGCGGATTCCCAGATGGAGAAGGAGCCGGAAGAATAGGCCTGGATACTTATAATGACAATGGTAAAACAATTCTTTATGCTATTCTGGACAATTACTTCAGAAGAGCTGCCGAAGACAAGGAAGAGACAGATGTTTTGACGAAAGATGATTTAAGGGATATGTCAAAGGATGATTTTCTCAAACTTGACGAAAAGAAAATTAAGACCTATCTGGAATCAAACCGTTTCCCAAGAAAATACAGCGTAAAGAAAGTAAGGGCTATGGTTCGAAAAGGAGAAATCATGCCATTGGCTTTGGTGGAATATATTGAAGATGCCAATAGTCTCCTATTTGACACACCGGTGATTGGCGCAGAAGTATACCGATCAGAAGATGGCGGAATGACCTGGACAAAAACTCATGACGACTATCTGGAGTTCGTTTATAATTCCTATGGATACTACTTTGGTCAGATAAGAACATCACCTCATAAGAAAGGCAAGCTTTACATCATGGGGGTTCCCATCCTGATTTCCGAAGATGATGGCAAGAACTGGAAATCTATCAATGGCGATAATGTCCATGTGGATCATCATGCGCTATGGGTCAATCCGGACAGAGACAAACATATCATCCTGGGCAATGATGGCGGTATCAATATTTCCTATGACGACGGAGAGCAATGGATCAAGTGCAACACCCCACCCCTTGGTCAATTCTATGATATTGAGATCGACAATGCAAAGAACTACAATGTCTATGGTGGTCTTCAGGACAATGGAGTATGGATGGGTCCAAATACATATCGATCCGGTACCAGATGGCATAGTACAGGTCAATATCCTTACAAAGGTATCATGGGGGGTGATGGCATGCAGGTACAGGTGGATACCCGGGATAATGTTACCGTCTATACCGGTTTTCAGTTTGGAAATTATTCCAGGATAAACACCAGGACCAATGAAAGAAAAAGAATTACTCCTGTGCACGAACTTGGCGAAAATCCATTGCGATGGAATTGGCAGACCCCGATTCATTTGTCCATCCACAATCAGGATATCCTCTATATGGGCTCACAGTATCTTCACAGATCATTTGATAAGGGCAGCAATTTCGACAAGATATCCGAAGATCTGACCAAAGGAGGTCAAAAGGGTGATGTCGCATTTGGAACGCTGACGGCCATTCATGAATCCCCAATGAAATTCGGTCTTATTTATGTCGGTACAGATGACGGAAATGTTCATGTGACCAGGGATGGTGGTTTCTCTTGGCAAAACC
>JAHHJQ010000403.1 GCA_018680005.1 Bacteroidia bacterium
TGTAGATAAAACGCTGGTGTCTCCTTACAACAGAGTTTGTATTTTGAACAAAAGAAAATTCAAATCTGTCTTAAACCCTAGATGGTTGTGCATACAAAGTTTTTTCTAAATGCGTTGAAGACGGTGCCTGTATTACCCATACTATATCTACAGGGCAAACAAATCCGAAGAAATATACCCGACTTACCGGAAGCAACAGGAACGGAAGGTTTTGTTGAAGTCGCCGGCAGCACTCCTATCAGACTGCTCACAATAGGTGAAAGCACCATTGCAGGTATTGGTGTATCTACCCATGAAGATGGTTTTACAGGTGCACTGGCCAGAGAGATTGCTCAAATACATGGAGTTTCAGTACAATGGAAAGTATGTGCACAAAGTGGTATCAATGCACGCGATGCAGGCAGTGAACTTATACCTCGGCTTAAAGAAACAACCGCGGATCTTATCGTAATCGGTCTCGGTGGCAATGATGCATTTGAATTCAATACACCATGGCGTTGGCGTCGTGATATTCATCAACTCGTTACTGCCGTAAAAGATATATTCAAAACCACACCTATATTTTTCACCAACATGCCACCGATCCGCAACTTTCCAGCATTTACCCCCTTACTCCAAAATGTACTTGGTGGACATGTCGAACTCCTTGGTGAGGAACTGCGAAAGATCGTGGCTCCAACAAATAATGTTTATTACAATGACGAAGTAATTTCTTTCGAGACCTGGAATAAGAAATATAATATTGAAGGTGATGCTACTCGGTACTTTAGTGATGGAGTACATCCATCAAGATTGACCTATCAAATATGGGCCAGAGATATGGCCGCTTTCATCAATAATCAACTAGTGGCCCAAGCACAGTGATACATTTTGGCTTGGCAGGCCACGAACCATCAAAATTCAAACTGGTAAATGCAGCATGGATTTGACCATATGGATGGCCATACTTTCAATTTGTGCTGATTTGGAACTGGTATCCTTGATATCGGTTAGACGAGGCAGATGTTCAGCATAATAAATCTGACTATTGACCATTTCAAAGAGTGTGGAGCATAGTGATCGCGGATAGGGATATCCAGGATGAGCTTCTTCGACAATACTCGCCATTTTCTTGGTTAGGTTTTTATAACTCATGAATAAGCCCACTTCATTTTCCTGATCAACATTGTGTATGTGATATGATTTAGTGCCTTCCAACACAATGATCTTATGCAAGAGGCTTTCATTGATATAATTGGTCAATGTGGATTCTTCAGAAGCAAAAATCAAATTATGGATGAGGATTTCTAGTTTTCTCACCGGGTCTAAAATGTTACG
The DNA here is from genome assembly GCA_018680005.1 of Bacteroidia bacterium. Lineage (GTDB taxonomy): Bacteria > Bacteroidota > Bacteroidia > Chitinophagales > Saprospiraceae > HDS-20. The sequence continues at coordinate 1,318 of JAHHJQ010000403.1, forward strand.
TGTGTTGATATCGATCAGGTAGTGTACCCATTCCCAGTACCAGCAATTAAGATAGAGCAACACAAAGTGCTTGTTCTCAAAATATCGATAGATGGATGTTTCCGCAGAATCCATTTCTTTCGCCAATTTCTTGAAAGTAAAAGACTCAAACCCAATGCGCTCCATTAGGATAACTGTATGCTCTAAGAGCCTTTTGCCATAACTAGAATCTTGTGGGTCTTTAAGAAAAAGCTTCTCCGGTAAAGTCAGACGCAACCCATGTACGGCCATGTTTAAAATTTTAACATTTAATTGATACAAAGATAGAACAATTTGGTAATACTATGCGTTGTATAAGCACAACTATCAATATGGATAGTATTACTAACTTTAATATTTAAGATTATGAAAAAGTTTGGTGCCACATTACGAAATGCTTTGAGCAGAATGAGTTCAAAATTTGTTGAAACATTCAATCCCTATCATGATAACATTCGATCACCATATAGAAAAAGTGCTAGAGTCCTTCAGCCTAATATTCGAAACAATTCAGTACGCAGTTTTGGATCCAATCATCTACATCGATATTTACGATTCAGAAAGAATCTCCTTCTCGGAGGAAGATCAGGTCACATGCGGATCTTTATTTAAAAACCCTAGGGCATTCTGACCTTTGACAGTCGTACTTATGGTATTTAATCCTCTGGAAAAAGAGGAATATACAAAAGATGTTGAATATGAACATTGACGCCTGATCTTTACATACCGCGGTTTACGGTACGATCGGGCGTCCTTCAATATCGATACATAGATCATCTATTAGGGCTTTTCAAAAAACTATAGAACCTCAATCCTCTTTGCTATTTACTGCAATGGCCTCACCATCGGAAAAATCAGCCGTTCAAATGGTATTCATACAGATGAAGAATTGAAGCACCTCATGAATTCAACCTCGTGACGGTTGGGTATAAAAAGTCAGCATATCCTATTGAGTAATATCTCACGCAGCATCAATGCCCTAATTCGCAATTATCTCAAGGATAATCATAGATATATTATCAAAAAAGATCCCGAGATTCTGAACATTTCTGTTTAAACATCATTTAGTCTTGTGTTATACTAGAAATATAGTTAGTTTTATTTTTATATTTGTAAGTATTACTATCAATACAACGCGATGCTTGCTTTACAGAAGTTTTATTTATTACATTTTACCATCTTGATGTTTATCATGATAGGCAATCTAGTTGTATCGCATATCACCTACAATTCAGAAATTGACATCATTGAATTCTTAATGGCTGAAACCAATGGAGAAAAGAAAGCGGAAGAAATAAAAGATGCTAAAGAAGGACATAAATGGATCGTGCAGAATTCATCGGCAGATTTATTTTACTTAACTGATTTATACACCTCTCGGGGCAATTCTGCACCAATAACAGACCTGAATGTATTTTTGGAGATACATCTGCCACCTCCGGAGCGCAATATCTGACCTACCTCATACTATTGACGGAATCGCCGTCTTCTAACCCATTTATACATTCTAAATCTTATCAATCTTTATGGAAAATGAAGAAAAATTTTCCCTGTTGGGGAATCTAAAAAATGACATCCCTGCATCTATTATTGTATTCTTAGTAGCAGTGCCCTTATGTCTCGGAATCGCATTAGCATCAGGAGCTCCACTTTTTTCCGGAATCATCGCAGGTATAGTAGGTGGTATTGTAGTTGGTGTCTTTAGTGGTTCTCCACTGGGTGTCAGCGGTCCGGCAGCAGGTTTGGCTGTTATCGTATTGACTGCAATACAGGATCTCGGTGCTTTTGAAACATTTCTTTTGGCTGTAGTAATTGCCGGAGTCTTTCAATTCCTCCTGGGTGTAGCCCAGGCTGGTATTATCGGATACTATTTTCCTTCTTCTGTCATCAAAGGCATGTTGGCAGGTATCGGTGTCATCATATTCTTAAAGCAGATTCCTCATGCTTTTGGTTATGATCACGACTATGAAGGCAGTCTTGCTTTTCAAAATCCCGATGGGCAAAATACGCTGACCGAATTGTACTACATGTTTGGAGCTATTACTCCTGGTGCCGTTATTGTGGCCTCTGTTTCGCTTTTTATTCTCATCCTTTGGGAGCAAAAGTTTATGAAGCAGTTTAAATTAGCCAAATTCATTCAAGGCCCATTGGTGGCGGTCGCAGCAGGAATCGGATTGAGTCTGGCTTTCAGAGGGACCAGCCTTGAACTCGCTCCTGAACACCTTGTGGCTATTCCGGTTGCTGAGAGTTTGTCCGGATTCTTTGGGCAGTTCACATTCCCTGACTTCTCTCAAATCACAAATCCTCAGGTATATACAGTGGCCATCACCTTGGCGATCGTTGCCTCCCTGGAAACCTTGCTTTGTTTAGAAGCAACAGATAAATTGGATCCATTCAAGCGTGTCTCACCCGCAAACAAAGAGTTGAAAGCACAGGGTATCGGAAATTTAGTATCCGGTCTTGTTGGTGGTTTACCTGTTACCCAGGTTATCGTAAGAAGTTCGACCAATATTCTTTCAGGTGGACGAACCAAGATGTCCGCAATTTTACATGGATTCATTCTTTTAGGATGCGCCGCGGCCATTCCTGCAGTTTTGAATCTGATTCCACTGGCATGCCTGGCAGCTATATTATTTGTAGTAGGTTACAAACTAGCTAAGCCTGTTCTTTTCAAAGAAATGTGGGCCAAGGGAAGAAGTAGCTTTGTACCTTTTATGGTCACGATATTAGGTATTGTATTTACCGATTTATTGATCGGCATCGGTATAGGTATGGTAGTAGCCATATTTTATATCCTTTACAACAACTACCGTGTTCCCTTTCTATTCGAGAAAGATGAACACGTCCATGGTGATCAGACGGTCAGAATCGAGTTGGCAGAAGACGTTTCATTCTTAAATAAAGCCAACATCCAAAGAGCACTAAATAATATTCCTCTGAATTCCAAAGTCATTATTGATGCAAGAAAATCAGTACACATAGATATCGACGTAGTGGAAATCATAGAAGACTTCAAAGTGAATGCCGGGACCAAGAACATAGAAGTGAGATTCCTTACTCCTAGAAGAAATGGTGTTCCCAAGTCACAACACAAGGAATTGAATGAAGCGCTCAGTTCAATCCAGACACCTATTTTAAACTAAATCCGAATCTAAAATTGAAATAATCATGGTAGTAAAATCCATTAATATTGATACACAGACAAAAGCTACACAGGCTGAAATATCTCCAAATCTTGCGGTAGATCTTCTTAAAGAAGGCAACGAGAGATTTGTGAAAAACGAAGTTTTCCAGCGTGATTTGCACCAACAGGTGAAGGATACGGCTACAGGCCAGTATCCATTTGCCTCAATACTCAGTTGTATCGATTCCCGTATCCCGACAGAAGTCATCTTCGATCAAGGTATCGGTGATATTTTCAATGCGCGTGTTGCTGGAAATTTTATCAATGAAGACATTCTGGGAAGTCTTGAATTCGCATGCATGCTTGCTGGTTCTAAAACTATCGTTGTCATGGGGCATACCTCTTGCGGAGCAGTCAAAGGAGCATGTGACAAAGCTGAATTAGGTAATCTGACGCAAATGTTGGGAAAGATCCAGCCAGCTGTAGACAGCACGACAACAGAGCCAGGTGAAGCCAGGGATTCTTCAAATATCGATTTTGTGAATCGCGTAGCTGTAAAGAATGTGCATCATAACATCAACCTTCTTAGAAAAATGAGTCCCGTTTTGAAACAGATGGAAAATGCTGGTCAAATCTCCGTAGTTGGTGCTATGTATGACGTGAACAGTGGTGTTGTGGAGTTCTTAGATTAATCCGATTGTATTTTTCAAAGTGCCGGTTTTCACTAATCGGATGCTTTGGATATATCTCAATTCCGGCAATGTCCGGTCCATACCCATGGCCAGAAATGGTTCATGGGTATGTCTATTTATAATCGAATGATAGCAAAATAAAATCTGCTACTCCAGCACTGAACATTGAATGCCAAAGCTTGTTTCAACTACTTTGAAATCAATCATATAACAACTTCAATGCATAATTATCTGGTCATCGGCGGTTCTTCAGGGATAGGCCAAGCTATCGTGGGTAAGCTATCTGAACAAGGACATCAGGTATGGGCCACCTACAACAAGAATCCTCAAACCGACACTCAGGGAATCCACTATTCTCATTTGGATGTGCTTCAAGATGAAATCAATCTGGACAATCTTCCTGAGACACTTCATGGCATCGCCTATTGCCCCGGGAGCATAGACCTAAAACCATTTTCCAGGTTACGGGAGCAACAATTCATAGATGATTATCGACTACAGGTGGTTGGTGCCACACGTATCATTCAAGCTGTTCTGCCAAAACTAAAATCAGCAGACCAGGCATCTATTGTATTATTTTCATCGATCGCTGCACAACATGGATTCAATTTTCATTCGCTGGTATCCGCGTCAAAAGGTGCGATAGAAGGTCTGACCAGGGCCTTGTCAGCAGAGCTGGCACCAAAAATCAGAATCAATGCAATAGCTCCTGCACTGACAGATACACCTTTGAGTAGCAGATTGCTCAACACAGAACAGAAACGTACGCATCATGCGGAGATGAATCCATTAAAAAAATATGGGGCAGCAGAGGACATTGCGGAGGCAGCTACTTTCTTATTGACGGATAAAGCTTCCTGGATGACAGGACAAGTCATACATGTGGACGGCGGCATGTCAGTTATCCGTAAATAAAAACATTACTTTGGGTTTTTATCAATTGAAAAAAGAGCAAAAGATCCCGGCATCATTAGCAATGGTCTGGGATTTTATTTCCTCTCCGGCCAACCTCAAAAAGATCACTCCGGATTACATGGGCTTTGATATCACTTCCGAAGGGTTACCAGACAAAATGTACGAGGGGATGATCATATCCTATAGAGTTAGTCCCCTCTTGGGTATCAAAACAACCTGGGTAACCGAAATCACACATATCGAGGATCAGCATTTTTTTGTAGATGAACAGCGTGTAGGCCCTTATGGCATCACCAACATATCATTCGTCCAATTCCGGGTGGAACCCTAATGCGTGATATCGTAAGCTACAAACCCCCTTTCGGACCGATAGGAGATATTGCCAATGTGCTAATCATCAGAAATAAACTGGAAGAAATATTTGATTATCGGACCGAAGCTGTAATCCGTGAGTTCGGGCCATTCCTGGAAATGTCAAAATCTGAGGTTTAACACAATTGTATGGATTGATTTTTAGAGGTCGACATTCTATTTAGTATGTTCGTTATATCCTCACTCTCCATATGACCAAATATCTTATTGTCATGCTGCTTTTAGTTTCCCAAAGTGTTTTGGGACAGCGCGTGTTAGAGTTACCAATAGATGAAAAATATGTTGGTCAATCATTGGCCATTATGCTGGAAGAGATTAGCACTGAACAGGGCGCCACTTTCTTTTATTTACCGGAATGGTTAGAAGATCTTTCAATTAATACAGACCATACCGGATTACCTTTAGGCAATGTGCTCGATCAACTTTTCCAGGGTACAGATCTGGTCTATTTGGAGATGTATCCCAACTCAATCGTCATCGTCAAAGATCCCTCGCAAGCATTACTCCGCAGGGAAACCATAGAAAAAGCTATTGCTCAAGGCAAAATAATCATCGATTACCAACTGGGTGCTCCCGGAGCAAATACTCCCGAAACAGTAGAGGTCACCGGTAAAATCTCAGACTGGAGCTCACAGGATCCTTTGCCATTTGCTTCGATTGCCATTAATGATACCGTCTTCGTCACTTCCACGGATTCCGAAGGCCATTACAGGCTGGTATTAAGTCCGGGAGAGTATGTCATGGAAGTTGGATTCCTCGGATATGAAGAAAAAATAATCGTACTGGCCGTCTATGAAAATGGCATCATCGACTTTGAACTGGAGAAGGAGTCGACAGAACTTGAGGAAGTGGTTGTAGAAGGAAAGCAATCCCTTGATGTTTCTACCTCAGGAATAGGCAAGAGCATCCTTAATCTCAAAGAGATAAAACGTGCACCAGCATTTCTTGGTGAGGCTGATATGGTGAAACAAGTACAGATCATGGC
>JAHHJQ010000149.1 GCA_018680005.1 Bacteroidia bacterium
TCATAACCGGGGAATAGTGATTTCAGACTACTTCGAACTATATCATCAAGCATAATCACCTCTTGCCTGTCTTTTTTGCTTGGCAGCACAATGAATCGTGGAAGATAATTGGATGGAATCTGGACGATCGCAAACTGCCTATTATCTTTATTTTTATCTTCTTTGTCCCTTAATACTACTGACAGATACAGCGCGGCATTATTCAAAAACGGTTTAATCTTGTGCTTGATTAATAACACCGGTTGTACATAGGGAAGCATGTGATCTGTGAAATACTGCTCAACAAATTCAGTCTGTTCTTCGGTCAGATTGTCCCGGGTGATTAAGTAAATCCCATGTACTTTAAGTTCTGGAATAATTTCGTTTAGAAAGATATTGCTGAATTCCTCCTGTTGTTTATTTACGATTTCTGTTACCTCATCCAACACTTCCTTAGGATCATATTCAATATGCATCTTGGTCTTCTTCCCCAATCGAATGAGATTGCGCAAGTTGGCAACGCGGACTTTGAAAAATTCGTCCAGGTTATTGGAGTATATAGCAAGAAACTTCACTCTCTCCAACAATGGAAGCGTTGTATCTTTGGCTTCTTGCAGCACCCTGTAGTTGAATGATAACCAACTAACATCGCGATGTATAAAAGGAATTTCTTTCTCTGACATAAGTTTTTCTTTCTAAAACAGCTTCAACTGATCTTCTTCATTATATAATATGGGTCCTCTTGACACAAAGGATACGTCAAAAGGAATTTGTGCATGTAGATACGAAGATATTTCGGGAGCAAAAAGATTATCGGGCTCGTGAATGAAAAAATAAATTTCTTTTAGTCCTTTATCAAACCATTCATATATTCTTTGTAGCCACATATCTATTCTCGTAAAGTCAGATGAATGCAAATCATTCCCCACAAACCGAATGAAAGCATAATCAGATGTTACGCCCATGTGGCAAACATCTCGACGACCTCCAACATCTGTAATGACTGCTCCTTTGCCATGACTATGTAACAATTCCAACATTCTGTCGAGATGAATATCAGAGTCAAACCACGAAGGATGTCTGAATTCAATGGCTAGCTCCAGGCTATTACCCCAGGATTCTAGAAATTTTTCTAAAATGCTATATCTGCTTACATCAAAGTATGGAGGTAATTGCATAAAACTAGGGCCAAGATTGTCTTCGAAAAGGGCTATTGTATCCTGAAAATTTATGATCCTATCTGTATCTACACCCAACTTCTTGCTATGGCTGATGTATTGAAGGATTTTGGGACAAAATCTAAAATCGTTAGGAACGGCCTCTCGCCAATTGTCAATGGTTACAGGTTTTGGAATATTATAAAAGAGAGAGTTGAGTTCCACTGTCCTGAACTGCTTACCATATTCATGGAGAAAACTTTTCACAGGTGTTTTTTCCGGGTAAAGTTTGCCCTTCCAATCCTTCATGCCCCACCCTGTTCCTCCAGTATAGAGTTCACCAGATAGTGAGCTCTTATCGAAGCTCTTAGAATTAATGGCTGGAGCCTTGGTGAGGGTAAAATCCACAACTCCTGGATTATCAGGTTTCCCGAATTGCATGCCTAGTAATTATTTTCAACCATTTGACAAATTTAAGGAATCATTATGGTAGAATTCAGTGGGAATCTGAATGATATTAAGTCAAATCTGACTTTCTTCAAAAGGTGGATACTTATGCCTCAATATTATGCCTAAAATGAGACATAATATATATGAAATGCATCCGTGTCCCACAAAAAAATGCTGTATTATTGCATCTCGATTATTAAACCTGATATAGCCAGCTATGAGAAAAAATATTGTTGCCGGAAACTGGAAAATGAATCTTCTACCTGAAGAAGGTGTAGACCTTGTGAAATCAATAATTGAATTGGATCGTCCGAATGATGTCGTATCCATTGTTTGTCCTTCATTCACACATTTGCACGCTATCCGGGAAGTGTTAAATGATCAATCTCAAATACATTTAGGTGCCCAGGATTGTAGTACGCATGATTCCGGTGCCTATACAGGTCAAATATCTGCTCCTATGTTGAAGTCCCTTGGTGCTGAATATGTAATTCTTGGGCACAGCGAGAGGAGAGCTTATCAAGGAGAAAGTGATGAACTTATCAGAGAGAAGACCATAAATGCTTTGCATCATGATCTCCAGGTCATCTATTGTTGTGGAGAAACTGAAGACATTAGAATCGCCGGTAATTATATAGAACACGTGCTAAGCCAGATTAAGAAAGCTATATTCAATCTGGAAGAAACCCAAATCCAACGTATCACGATTGCATACGAACCTGTATGGGCTATAGGAACCGGCAAGGTTGCCACTCCTGACCAGGCGCAAGAAATGCATGCTGCAATCCGGAAGTCTGTCGCCAACCACTACGGAGAGAAGATTGCCAATTCAATGTCTATACTGTACGGTGGTAGCTGCAAGCCCTCAAATGCAAAGGAAATATTTTCTAATCCTGATGTTGACGGCGGTCTAATAGGTGGTGCCGCACTAAAACCTGCAGATTTTGTGGCATTGCATCATTCATTTTAACGCAATCAACTAGTTCATTCCGCATTCTGTAACAAAGAGCAGGAGTGCCAGTTGTATTGCGAGATGTCCTTCGTCATTAAGCCACCATTCATTTAATGAATGTGCGTTTAGAGCCTTTCCTCCGCGCCCAATTGTCACTGCCGGGATACCTTGTGAAATGGGAATGTTAGAATTCGTGCTCCCGATGGTTAGCTCTGGATATTTCCCTATAAAAGCAGTGGCACCAATTGCACGTTGAATGATAGTAGCTCCTTCATCTACACTACCAGATGGACGATTGCCAATTTTCTGAAAATCTAAAGTAAGTGGCTCACCGATTCTGGCAATTTCATTTTGTTCCTTAAGTGCGCTTTCACATGCAGTTCGCAATATATTTTCCATACTATCCAGCCTTTCTGGCGCTATGGATCGGATATCGATTTCCATCCAGGACTCGAATGGAATAGAGTTTATTGAAGTTCCACCACCAATTCTTCCAACATTGTAACTGGTTCTGGGTCCGGTGGCCGTAAAACGATCCGCTTCAATAACAAAATTATGAATGGCAGATCCTAAAGCGTGATGCGGATTAGCCAATCCAAACGCACCCCAAGAATGTCCGCCATCACCTTTGAACATTACTTTATATCGATAAGATCCCAGACCTCTGTTATTCACGCGTCCGGTATTTCCTCCATCGATAGAAATCCACGTATCTATCTTAGGGCCGCCACTTCTGAAGAGATGTTTGACACCTCTAAGATCACCTAATCCTTCTTCGCCCACAGATCCAATATAGAGCTGATGCGCGTCAGTTTCAATACCAGTTTTATGAATGGCTCGGGCTACAGAAAGTACCATTGCTAGTCCGCGAGTATCATCACCAATTCCTGGCGCGTACAAGGTATCCCCACGCATTTGGACAGTCACATCTGTTTCTTCCGGAAAAACGGTATCTAGATGAGCATCAAGAACTATAGTTTTATCACCGTTGCTCCCTTTTTTTAATGCCAACACATTACCTACTTCATCCATCCAAACAGAATCGATCCCGGTTTCGATTTGGATCATTTCCATCCACTTCTCAGCCCTTTTAGTTTCTTTGAAAGGTGGTGCAGGTATCTCTGTCAAAAGTATATGCTCGTCAAGGGTGCGAGCTTCAGTCTCCAATATATATTGAAATGCTTGCTGCACTTTCTCACTTTCGCCTATAGTCTTGATTTCATTTCTTATTTCGGGATCCAAATATTGTGCTTTCTGGCCTTGTCCTGACAGATCAATTGTCCAAAGCGAAATCAGAAACAGAATAACCTGAAAGGTATATTTCATAATTACCAAATTATATAAGGGTTTTAAATCTAGGTCTTTTGGGAACTACATCTCCGAGTCTTGCTTTTTTAGATGCTTCATAAGCACTGAAATTACCTTCAAAAAAGACAATTTCTCCTTCGTCTTCATAGCTCAAAATATGCGTGGCTAGTCGATCTATAAACCATCGATCGTGAGAAATAATTAGGACGCATCCAGCGAAATTTTCAATAGCCTCTTCTAATGCTCTCAGAGTGTTGACGTCTATGTCATTAGTCGGCTCATCCAACAGGATCACATTTCCGCCTTCCCTCAAAGTAATAGCCAGGTGCAACCTGTTTCTTTCACCTCCGGAGAGTACTTCCACTTTTTTTTGTTGATCCCCGCCGGAAAAATTAAAACGACTTAAATACGCCCGAGCATTGATTTCTTTGTTTCCTACCTGAATAAAATCATGTCCGCCGCTTACCACTTCATATACTGTCTTGTTGGGTATCAAGTCTTTATGGGATTGATCTACATACGCTAATTCAACTGAATCCCCCACAGAGATTGCACCGCTGTCAGGTTTTTCTTCTCCGATGATCATTCGAAAAAGTGTGGACTTCCCGACCCCATTGGGACCTATAATCCCGACTATGGCATTTTTGGGGATAGAAAGCGATAGGTCATCTATCAAAATACGGTTGTCGTATGACTTTGTGATATGATCTATTTCAATCACCTTATCCCCTAACCGTGGGCCCGGGGGTATATAGATTTCCAGATTCGCCTCTTTTTCCTTTACTTCTGTATTGCTCAAGGATTCATATGCATTCAATCTGGCTTTGCCTTTTGCTTGTCGAGCTTTTGGAGCCATACGGGACCATTCCAATTCTCGTTTGAGAATCTTTTGCCGCTTTGTTTCTGATTTTTCTTCAGCTGCCAAACGGGCAGATTTCTGTTCCAACCAACTTGAATAGTTGCCTTCAAAAGGTATACCCTCTCCCCTGTCTAATTCAAGAATCCATCCAGCTACATTATCAAGAAAATATCTGTCGTGCGTAACGGCTATCACAGTGCCCGGGAAAGACTTCAAAAATTGTTCAAGCCAGTGAACACTTTCAGCATCAAGATGATTGGTAGGCTCATCCAAAAGAAGTATATCTGGTTTGCTTAACAACAACCTACACAAGGCTACCCTTCGTCGTTCACCTCCAGACAATACCGAAACACTAGCTTCATCGGGAGGACACCGCAATGCTTCCATGGCCATATTCAAAGTATGATCCAGTTCCCATGCATTGTAGAAATCCATCTTCTCTAGTAATTCACCCTGTTCTTCGACGGCCTTCATCATTTCATCATCCCCCATTGGTTCTGCCAGCTTTAGTGATATGGCTTCATATGCATTTATTACATCTACGATATGTTGCACGCCTTCCTGAACGACCTCTTTGACAGTTTTGGATTCGTCTAATTCTGGTTCCTGAGCAAGAAACCCGATTTTATATTCTTTGTCAAAAGTGACCCTCCCATCAAAGTTCTGATCAATCCCTGCAATTATTTTTAGCAAACTTGATTTACCAGAACCGTTCAATCCTAGAACACCAATCTTAGCCCCATAGTAAAACGACAACCAAATATTGTTGAGCACTCTTTTGTTTGGAGGGTATGTTTTACTCACGCCTTCCATAGAGAAAATGATCTTTTTATCACTCATAAGTCATAGATTTTTGCGAAAGGCGAAAATACACGATATATACATTATATCTAAGATCAATATCGACTGGTCTTCACTGAGATCGATCCAATAAGGATTCTAAATTCGGCAATTGCTGAAATAAAAAACCAGCTATGCGCAACACAGCTGGTTTTTCTTAGGGGTCCCAGATTTTACAAAGGGACGATATAGGTTGTTTATAGCTCTATTTAGCCATCGCTTTCTTTATCAGGCCGATCACTGCCATCACTACACCTCCACCTACGCCTCCACCGGCTACAGATGCGAGAATACTACCGATATCCAGACTCCCACTTTGTGCTGCAGCTCCTAAAGTAGGGGCTACCATACCTAGTAGTTTTCCACCCAGACCACCACCTGCAATTCCAGCTACAGAATTCCAAAGTGTGCCAAGTGAACTTTCTTTCATCAAGGAGCCTGCAAGGTTTCCTCCCAAGGCACCGCTGATAAGTTGAATAATTAATGCTGTCATAGTTCTAGTTGTTTGTTAGTTACTAAATGATAACCTAATGTTACACAAATCAACTCAGATTATGTTAATCAAACATATGTCAGTGTTCTAATTCTACATGACAAAGTGGCTCATTAGTCAATTTTATTGTCTAAAACCCCTGATTAGATATCTGATCTTTTTTAAGAAGTACTCATTTTGGTAGTTTCCATATCCTTCAGTATCTTGATATTCTACATCAACTTGAAAAGAATGAAATATTCTATCCAAACTATCATTGACGCTCCATTAGACAAGTTCATTGCTATTATGGATGATCCGGAACGTATGATACATTGGCAAAGAGGTTTGGTTGGTCATGAGTTTGTTGAAGGTGAACCTGGAAAACCGGGGTCTAAGATGAGATTGGATTATGATCTCAAAGGAAGAAAATTTTCTCTGATGGAAACTGTGATTTCCAGCGATCTGCCAAATAGTTTTGAAGCTACTTATGAAATGCCCGGGATGTACAATGCGCAGGTGAATACATTCGAATCGACTCCGGATGGCCAAACCAGGTGGACGACAGATGCCGAATTTACAAGCGACAAGTTTCTTTACAAGATCATGATGTTTCTTATGCCAGGTCAATTCAAAAAACAATCACGGATCATTATGGATGATCTAAAAGCATATGTTGAATTCGGAAAGTCTGTTGCTTCCGATACTTAAATTTGAATGCCCCATGAAACTTTGGGCTACTCAAATTCTATGACAAGGTCATCCTGTTCTATCATTGTCTTTTCCGGAATATGTACTTTATGGATCTTACCAGCAATAGGCGCGGTTATCGTTGATTCCATCTTCATCGCTTCGATAATGAAGAGTGGTGTATTTACTTCAACATGTTGACCGGCTTCTACTAAAACCCTGCTCAATGATCCTTGTAATGGAGCGCCGACTTGACCTGGACCCCTAGCCTTCGCATGATGCTCGACCTTGGTATCAATAGATCTATCCCTAACCTCAATTGATCTTGTCTGACCATTAAGGCTAAAAAGTACCAATCTCATTCCCAACACATTGGGTTCGGTGATATTGAGGAATTTGATGATAATCTTTTTACCTCTGCCGATCTCCACCAATATCTCTTCATTTGGTTTCAAACCATAAAAGAATGAAGGTGTGGGTAACTTGCTGACATCACCGTATTCTTCCTGGCTCGTAAAGAAACTGTCATAGACTTTCGGATAAAGCTTATTACTGATGAAATCTCTATAAAGTCGATCTTCACCATATTTTTTTCGAAAGATCTTGATCTCTTCATCGAAATCAACCGGATCCATGTGCGCATTAGGGCGATCTGTATATGGCTGTTCCTTACCGAGAACTATTTTCTGCAATTCTGGCGGAAATCCTCCTTTAATCTGTCCAAGATCACCGCGTAACAATGATTTCAGACTTTCAGGCCAGGCCAGTTTTCGACCCTTTTCAGAATACACATCTTCCACTTTTAGATTGTTAGCAGTCATAAATATCGCGGTATCACCAACCACTTTGGAGGACGGTGTAACTTTTATGATGCCACCAAGCATATCATTGACTACTTTGTAATTGGCCTTTACTTCTTCAAATCTTTTTTCCAACCCAAGGGCCCTCGCCTGAGGTCTTAAATTAGAATATTGTCCTCCGGGAATCTCATGTTCATATACATCGGCTGAACCTGAACGCAATTCAGTTTCAAAGGGATAATACATCCGACGTACCTCGTACCAATATTCAGAAAATTCGTTGAGACTATGAAAATCAATTTGCCTCTCTCGTGGATGTCCCTTTAACATAGAGACCACGGAATTGAAATTTGGTTGAGAAGTTAATCCTGACATAGACGACATAGCCACATCCACTATGTCAACACCTGCATTGATGGCGGATTGGTACGTTGTCGATTGAATAGATGAGGTATCATGAGTGTGCAAATGTATAGGACAATCCAGATGTTCCTTTAGCGCTTCCACAAGTATTGTTGCCGCTCTTGGCTTGAGTAATCCTGCCATATCCTTAATGGCAATCATGTGTATCCCGGTATCCTCTAATTCCCTTGCCAAATCGATATAATACTGCAAATTAAATTTTGTTTTGCTTGGATCGCTGACGTCTCCAGTATAGCAAATACAAGCTTCCGCCAATGCATCAGTTTCATTGATGACCGTATGAATACTAGTCTTCATAGCTTCGACCCAATTCAGTGAGTCAAAAATCCTGAATACATCAATTCCGGTATTGGAGGCTTCTTTGATAAACTCTATAATCAGGTTATCCGGGTATGCTGTATAACCCACTGCATTGGATCCTCTAAGCAGCATTTGTAATAGAACATTGGGGATGGCCTTTCTGATCTTTTCAAGTCGTTTCCAGGGATCTTCCTGGAGAAATCGCATAGCTACATCAAAAGTTGCTCCGCCCCAAACTTCCATTGAAAACAGATCACCACCATGATTGTGAGAAAAGCTTTTCGCAACATTCAACATATCAATGGTCCTCATTCTGGTCGCTAATAACGATTGATGTGCATCTCTGAATGTCGTATCAGTAAAATAGATCTGATTGTCATTCTTGATGCGATCAATGAATGCATCTCTTCCGAGTTCATTGAGCCAGTCTTTGGTTCCTTTTGGTTGTTCGAGTTGCAGAAACTCCGGAATGTGGGGCTTCATAAATGACTTAGAATCATCCTTGAATTTGATGCTTCCGTTGCCGTTCACAATGATATCTGCCAGATAACGCAATAATTTCGTACTGCGGTTTCGCCACTTTGGAGGTGCCAGCAAATCGGGATTTCTTTGTATAAACTGAACCGTAGCTTTTCCTGATTTGAAAGTTGGATCATCCAATACATTGAGAAGAAATCCAATATTTGTTTTGACCCCTCTAATCCTGAATTCCATCAAGGCTCTTCTCATTCTGTCGGCCGCTTCCTCAACGTTCCGACCTTTGGCACTGATCTTCACAAGAAGAGAATCAAAAAAGGGAGAAATCTTTGCTCCGGGATACGCACTGCCAGCATCTAGTCGAATCCCAAAACCTGCAGCACTTCGATATGCGATAAGTGTACCGTAATCTGGTTTGAATCCATTTGACGGATCTTCCGTTGTAACACGACATTGAATTGCACAGTTGGCAAACTTTACACTTTCCTGACCACTGATATTAATCTTAGGATGCGTCAAGGGGAATCCGGCTGCTATCAATATTTGAGACTTCACCAAATCAATTCCTGTGATTTCCTCTGTAATCGTATGTTCTACCTGGATCCTGGTATTGACTTCTATAAAATAAATGTTTTCTTCATTATCTATTAAAAACTCTACAGTTCCAGCGTTAGTATAGCCGGCAGCTTTGCTGATAGCCACAGCATAACGATAGAGGTTTTTTTTGCTGGATTCCTTTAGATTGAATGCCGGCGCCACTTCCACTACCTTTTGGAATCGACGCTGTACACTGCAATCCCTTTCAAAAAGGTGAACCATATTACCATGTTCATCTGCAAGGATCTGAACTTCGATATGTTTTGGATCTTCGATAAACTTTTCAATAAAAACAGTGCTGTCACCAAATGCAGTCATGGCTTCTGCTCCTGCTTCTTGAAAGGCTTTGGAGAGTTCTTCTGATTTATGGACTACACGCATTCCACGTCCTCCTCCCCCAGTAGCAGCCTTGACCATCACAGGCAATCCTATATGATCAACAAAATTAACAGCCTCTGCATAAGAAGAAATTGCTCCTTCACTTGCAGGCACAATAGGCACATTCGCCTGAATCGCCAGCTTTTTAGCAGACATCTTATCACCCAGGCTACGCATTACGGAAGGTTGGGGTCCGATCCAAATAATGCCTGCTTCTATGCAAGCTTCGGCGAATTGATCATTCTCAGAAAGAAATCCATATCCCGGATGAATAGCATCGATATCATTCTCCTTTGCAACCTTCAAAATTTCAGCAAAGTTCAAATACGGCTTGAGAGGATCGTTTTCTTCACCGATTTGATAAGCTTCATCTGCTTTATACCGATGCAGAGAATATCGATCCTCAAATGTGTAAATAGCAACCGTCCGTAATTTCAGTTCAGTGGCAGCTCGGAAAATGCGTATTGCAATTTCTCCTCGGTTGGCAACCATCAGTTTTTTAATCTTCATAAGTCTTTTTGCTTCTGATTATGAATTGCACACAATGGATATCGTATGATGAAGCCAAATTGTCTGCTCTTTGGTCTTCAAAGATTCCTTCTAATTTCGAATAATTCAAAGAACTTTAATTTTGCAGAATATTCGTAATCGGACTTGTAACACAATTGTCATACTTAACCTTCTTCAGCAATCTTACACTTTGAGCAATAAACATCATTTCGAGACGCGTGCAATACGCCAACAATCAGAAAAATCGGGTAATAGAGAACATAGTGTCCCGCTTTACCTGACTTCTAGTTTCACATTCGAGGACGCTGAAAGTATGCAAGCTACTTTCGCTGGAGAAACGGAAGGTAATATATACAGTCGCTATTCGAACCCCAATAATGACGAATTGATCTCAAAGGTATGTTCGATGGAAGGTGCAGAAAGCGGTTTTGCGGTAACCTCTGGAATGTCTGCCCTTTTCTATGCGTTGATTCCTTTTTTGAAGGCAGGAGATCATTTGATTGCTTCAAGGGCTTTGTTTGGATCAACACATCAGATGCTAACACAGATTTTTCCGCGTTGGAATATAGATTTTACATATGTAGATGGACATGATGCCGGGGATTGGGAATATGCATTGCAGGAAAACACACGGATTTTACTCCTGGAAACACCGAGTAATCCAGGTATTGCGGTCATAGATTTGGAAAAAGCAGGAGCTTTTACAAAAAAGCACAATCTCCTGTTCATTGTCGATAACTGTTTCGCAACGCCCTATATTCAAAGACCCATAGATTGGGGTGCTGATCTGGTTACTCATTCTGCCACCAAATTTATGGACGGTCAAGGTCGCATTCTTGGCGGGCTCATTGTCGGGAAAGAGAACCTGATGGAAGAAGTCATTTTTTTTGCCAGACATACGGGACCGGTGATGTCATCATTCAATGCATGGCTCTTGTCCAAGAGTCTGGAAACACTGGCAATACGTATGGATAGACATTGCAGCAATGCATTTACACTTGCACAATTTCTGGAAGTTCATAAAAGTGTCAATAAAGTAAATTACCCTTTCCTGCCCTGTCATCCACAGTATGAAGTTGCCCGCAAACAAATGAAACTTGGAGGAGGAGTACTTAGTTTTGAGATTGATGGCGGCCAATCTGCTGCACAAAATTTCAAGAACAAACTAAAAATGATCACAATCACCTCGAATCTCGGGGATACGCGTACGATTGCTACTCATCCCTCAACATCAACGCATTCTAAACTAACACCAGAAGAACGTGCTCAAGTCGGAATAACAGATGGTTTGATCAGGATTTCAGTGGGATTAGAACATATCGATGATATTATCGCTGATATTGAGCAGGCACTGCCTTAATGAACCCATAAAAAGTGAATCTAGATGAATACAGATGTATTTCATGATTTTCGATAATTTCATGCCCTAATCAAAATTGAAACTGTTATCTCAACTTTACAAAGTTTTCTATCAACCGACAAAAAAATTGGAATTCTTGGTGGTGGTCAATTGGGCTTAATGCTCTGTCAGGCTGCCAGCAATTGGAGAATTCCTATTTGGATATTGGATCAATCACCTGATTTTCCGGCTTCCAGACTTTGTGACCGGTTTGTTGAAGGTAACTTCAAGGATTATGATGATGTGCTGCAATTTGGCAGGCAAGTCGATATCCTGACCATTGAAATTGAGCATGTAAATACCGATGCCCTAGAGCAATTGGAGCAGGAAGGCATATCCGTTTATCCCAATTCAGCTGCCCTGAATACAATAAAAGACAAAGGATTACAGAAGTTATTCTATAGAGATCAACAGATACCAACTTCACCTTTCCAGATTTTCGAAAACAAGGAGGAATTATTGAATGCCATAGATGTCAGTATAAACATTCCTTTTGTAGTTAAGTACAGGACTGCCGGCTATGATGGCAAAGGTGTGCAGGTAGTCAAAAAAGCAACCGATATTGATAGAGTCGGGGATCTGCCAATGATGGTAGAAGATCTGGTTGACATAGATAAAGAAATTAGTGTCATTGCGGCCCGAAACCCAAATGGTGAGGTAATCACTTTTCCAGCAGTAGAAATGGAATTTCATCCTACGGCTAACCTGGTGGAGTATCTCGTATGTCCTGCAAATATTAGTACATCTTTCAATACAAAGGCCAAAGAACTAGCTGTTGAAATCATCCAAAAGCTGGATATCGTTGGCTTGCTTGCCGTAGAAATGTTCATTTCAAAAGATGGCCATATCCTCGTCAATGAAGTAGCGCCAAGACCACATAATAGCGGGCATCAAACGATAGAAGGAAATGCTACATCACAATACGAACAACACCTGAGAGCGATACTAAATCTGTCGTTAGGTCCAACACACATTCTTCAACCTTCCGTCATGGTAAATCTCCTTGGCGCCGATGGTTACTCTGGACATGCGATATATGAAAACATTGATGAATGTATTGATCTCAATGACAGCTATATCCACTTGTATGGTAAAACCGTGACCAAACCTTTTCGCAAAATGGGGCATGCTACAGTAATCGATGAGGACTTGTCGAAGGCACGGAGAAAAGCTACATTTATCAAAGATAATCTAATCATAAAGGCATGAATACAAATCCACGGGTAGGAATCATAATGGGTTCAGATAGTGATCTTCCAATTATGAAACAAGCAGCTGAATTTTTGGATTCTATCCATGTTACATTTGAAATTGATGTGGTATCCGCTCATCGGACCCCAGAAAAGATGATGAAATATGCTCAGACTGCGCATGAAAGAGGTCTTCAGGTCATCATTGCCGGAGCTGGAGGAGCTGCTCATCTTCCCGGGATGATCGCCAGTATGACGCCCTTACCCGTTATAGGAGTCCCTATCAAATCATCGAACTCTATAGACGGTTGGGATTCTATACTTTCTATCCTGCAAATGCCTAATGGCATTCCTGTGGCTACTGTTGCTTTGAATGCTGGTAAAAATGCCGGAATACTTGCAGCAAGGATTCTTGGTTCTTCTGACAAAGAACTATTCCTCGTGCTTGCTAAATATCAGAATAGTCTTAAGGAAAAAGTCCTGAAAACGGGCGAAAAATTGAAACAGGTCGGATACAAAGATTATAAGAAATCATAATACATAAACTATTGCTATGCAACGTTTTGTATTAATCATATTTGTTGTTATTCTTCTTTTCTCCTGCAAATCCGTAAAAAAACAAGTCTTTTCAAGTGAAGAAATAGAGACACCTCATACCTGGGATCGTTATGATTTAATTGAAACGATTCATCAACCCATCCGGACCATTCGTCTTTCTATTCATGTCTTTCAAGATTCGCTTGGCGCTGGGAACTTTAATCCATTTAATCCAAATGGCGAAAAATCAGAAGATTGGTATTGGTTGAATGGCCTGATTGATGATGCAAGCCAAAAAATGGGGCAATTGGAGCGCATGAACATGGAATCTTCAAGTACCCATATCAAAGATAGCCGGCTCAGATATCAAGTAGTTGGATTATATACATGGAAAAACCAGGAGCTTTATGAACTCAACCGGGTGGCTTATGGTGTTGGTAACAAGATGTTTGATTTTGTGCTACAACAACCAGAAGTAAATTTCAAAGACAATTCACTACACTTATTTCTAGCAGGAAATGTCAATCGCGATAATAGCAAAATCGCTTCCAGAGGCATTGCTTCAGGTCTGGCCGATAAGCGTTGGACTGTGCTTTACAATTACTATCATCAGTATCTTAACAATAAGAATTTTTGGCCTGCAGGTCTCGTATCCCATGAAATCGGACATAATCTTGGGCTTCGTCATACATGGAATCAGGATGATGGTTGCTCAGATACACCCCAAAATGCATATCACCTGGAGGGTAATCCCAAAAATTTTCAATGTTGGAATGATAATGAACCCAGGGGATTTCGTTGCGACGAAACGTTCGAATGTTCAAACAATTTGATGGATTATAATGCCCACCAAAATGCATTAACGCAATGTCAGCTTCAAAAGATATATGCCAATATCAATCGTAATAAGGGAGGATTAAATGATATCCTGAGTATTAAGGAATCAAGACTAGATTCAATGTATATCTCGGGACCCCCAACATGTAAGGAAACAGGAATATATCGACTTGAGAATTGCCCTCTTGGTTATCGTATAGAGTGGTATGTCAGTCCGAGAAAAGCTGTGCAGCAACCAACCGGAATAGGTAATCGTGTAACTATAAAGGTTGCAGACAATTACCGGGGCAAAGTGATACTTTCGTTTCGAATATATCAGGATGAAGAAGTGGTAGATTTTGATCGAACCATCAAACTAAAGCCCCTTTACCCAGGAACTTAATCAAGTTTCAGGACTTGTAGAAAGGCCTTTTGAGGAACTTCCACAGACCCTATTTGTCTCATTTTCTTCTTACCAGCCTTTTGTTTTTCTAAAAGCTTCCTCTTTCTGGTGATATCACCACCATAGCAC